>JAGMDP010000174.1 GCA_023128635.1 Candidatus Heimdallarchaeota archaeon
AATGGTCATTATATTTTGAAATGGCATTGGTCTATTTTCACAATAATGATTGCAATTGCTTTGGCAATATTCATTGGCACTATCTTTCTCGGAGTCTTTTCTTTCTAATCACTTTCTTAGCATTAAAGAGATATTTTGTTTTGAAAACCTCACAATTGATGGAATTGTAACTAAGAGTGAGATAGCCAGTATTGCTACAATAAAAATTGGGATCCCAATAACATCCATTTTGAAAGTATAATCTAAGATGTTGTGATTCGTGAAAATAGGTCTATTAAATTGAACACTGAAAATAGATAATGGAAAACCAACAATAAATGCAATTATAATAGAAGTTATTTCGATAACAAGTATTTCAGCAAAAATAATTTGGATAAGACTTTTTGTGGAATTACCTATACTATTGAGTATTGCATTGCTCTGGTCTCTTTGCTTTAGAATGAACTCAATATTATTTCCAATGATTATAAGTCCAACAGCATTCATAAGAACAATTTGTATCAAAAGAAATGTCTTGACATCAGGAATATAATTTCTTATGTATTTTCCAACGAATTGTTCATTTACAACCTCAGGATTAACACTGATTACATTTTCAAAGTTCAAAAGCTCCGCAACGACCTTGTTTTCATCAGCATCTGGTTTTAATTTTGCAAAGAACAGATTTGTATCTGTGATTGAATGATTTTCTCTTAATGTTCTGTCATTAACCAGAAGGAATTCTTGATTTGGTTGGTTTAACTCAATATTAATACCATATGCAAGACCAAAACCAGGTGCTGAATGGATTATACCTTTAACTTCAAAGGATTCGTAAGCAATTCCAAAAGGCAATTCTGCAATAGTAAATGTTGATCCTATGGTGAGATTTAATCTTTCTGAAACAAAATCACTAATAATTACTCCTTTGTCCGATTCATTCAGATTATGCAGCATATCAGTTATTATATCTTGATTAGTATAAACACTATCCCACCGACCAATTCGAGAATAAACAATGGGATCGATACCGTAAACTGTAACTCTGTTGTAGATTAGCTTACCTTCAGTTCTCAGCACTGGCATTACTTCGCCTATGCCTTCAATAGCTGATATATTCGTTCCATAGGTGGATTCTACATATGATGTGTGAATCCGTAAATCTGCTCCATTCTGGTAATATTGTTCTGCTTGTTCATTTGCTCTTATCGTTGCATAGATGTTCAAAGTGAAAACATTGAAGCATGAGATAATGATGAGTATTATCAAAATCGTAGTTAATTTATTCTGTGAATTTCTCAAAGAATTCGTAACAAAGAATGATTTGTTTAAGAAGAATCTATCATACAGCCATTTTAATTTTCCAAGGATATTGTTGCTGATAAGTGTAGCAACAATTGCTAGGAGGATTATAAGTAGAATTATAGCTAGAAAGACCATCATACTTTGTTGTGATTGGTTGATATCAAAGTTGTAAGCATCAACTATATCCAAATGATTTTGGATTGTATTATAGATCAAAAATATCAATGTGAGAACAAATAACCCCCCGACGGTAATAATTACACCTAGCTTCTGAATGCGTTCTCTTGTTTGTTTTTGTTTCTCCTCAACATTATTTTGTAAAACCATTCTTAATTTCACTAAAACGAATAGGCTCGAGATTAAAAGAACACTAACGATTGTGTAAAGTGTTAAGGTAAATGGGAATTTTACTTTTATAATAAACTCTCTAAAAACTGCTCCTGAAAAACTGCCAGAAGCAATAGATGGAATCAAAGACGCTATTACAAAAGAAGCTACTATCGATAGAACTATTCCTATAAGTGTTAAGATTAAGAATTCCAAAAGTATTAATCCAATTATCTGCCAGTTCTGTCCTCCACGATCTTTTAAGGTAAACAATTGACCCTTTCTCTTCTCAATTACAATATTCGTAGTAAATAAAGTTAAAATTATACTGGAAGCAATAACAGGCACCATGAAGACAATTGCTGTTTGAGCTAAACTATATGATTGTTGAAGCTCAATGGTCGGAGTATCTAAAATAAGATATTGTGAAGATTGGTAAGCGATTTTCAGTCTATCCGTTAAATCCTCAAGAATATTAAGAATTTCTCCAATGCCATTTTTTTTCAATTCATCTACTTTGGTTTTAACCATAATGGCTGGTTCTATTCCGTTTGCTCTCATTTGAAGGATATCTGAATCAATAATGTTTTCTCGTAAGAAAATTACTGAATCTCTGAGAAAGCTTGCAGAGAAGGTTTTTTGTAGCATTGAAATTGCTGGTATAGGACGGTAAATACCTTTAACTGTTACATTATAGAAATGTCGTAATTCAAAATGAAAGAGACGAACTTCTCCTAATTCCGGACTTCTTCTTGCAATACTAATGTTAATTTTCATACCTGGTTCAATGGCATAACCTACTATTCCCTCTATTTCCTTTGCTTCATATTCACTGATAAGAACTTCTCCGAGTTGCAAATCAAATGAACCACGAACAGAGAATTGAGTTTCTATTCGATCCAAGGAATCTTTAGGCCAGAGACCTAATGCTGTTATCGATATAGGATCATTCGGGTCATCTTGCGGGTCGAAAATATAATCCGGTTCTTTTTCCTCTGCATTAAAACAAGCGAGATTATAATACATTTCATATGTTTTCTGGACTATTGGATCATTATCTAACCAGTCAAGAATGAATGGAATATCTTCTGGCATGTATGTTGAGATTTTTAGTTCGAAATCTTGATCTGTAAGAAAATCACGAGCTGCAAGGTCTTCAGCTGTCGAAGACCATAACCGTAATGAAATCAATAATGAAACTGTAAGAAATATGCCTAGAATATATAGCACGGATTGTTTTTTACCATTTGCTATATTTCTCATTGCTGATTTGAAATAGAATTTTGCACTCATGACTATCACAATAATTCTAGCAGTTCTCAAATGCCGAGTTTTCTTTCTTTTTATAGTTTAAAAAACTAGTAATAAGTCTCGTTTTGGAAGAGAATTCAAACCACTTACAAATAAAAACAATTAATTATTGCTTTCTTATTTTCTAAATCAAACTATAGATTAAAATGAGTGAGAGTTATTGTTTTGTAAAAGAAGTTTTGAAATAAACTAGGCTGTAAAATTCAAGATGTCAAATACAAAACTTACCTACAAAGTCATTGGAATAGATTGTGCAGGATGCGGAAAAACTCTGGAAAAGAAACTCCTGGGGTTGAAGGGAGTACTTGACGTAAGAATTAACATTGTTTTTAAGAAAATCTATTTTGAAATTGATCCAGATAAAGTAACTGAAGAACAAATAAAATCTGTCATCACAAAAGCTGGTTACTCTCTATACAAAGAAGAGAGTTCAGATTATAAATCAGAAGATGAAATACAAGATGAATTGGAGAGACGCCATCAACAGAGCATCTGGAGGTCTATTTTCAAGAAGAAAGAGCTCTATACAATCATAGTTTCTGGTTTATTGTTATTAACTGGAGCATTATTACAATTTGTATTTGTAAAACCTATGGGATCACGAATTGCCTATATTATTGGTATGTTAATTGGTGGTGTCTTCATTTTTAGGAAAGCCTTCTACTCTTTGAAGGGTTTGAAGATTGATATTAATATACTTATGACAGTTGCAGCAATAGGAGCAATAATCTTAGGAGAAGATATCGAAGCAACTAGTATTGTTTTTCTATTTTCTATAGCTGAATTAGTAGAGAATATTAGTGTTGAGAGTGCGAAGAATTCTATTGAAAGCTTGATAAATTATGCCCCCTCAAAAGCAACTTTGAAAACAAAAGATGGTTCATTAATTGTTCCTGCAACAAGTGTAGAAATAAACTCACACATTATTGTTAAAGCAGGTGAGAGAATTCCACTAGATGGAGTCATTTATTCTGGAAAGTCATACATTGATCAAGCTCCAATAACAGGAGAATCAATGCCTATCCTGAAAACAAAAGGAGATGAGGTTTTCGCTGGAACTCTTTGTGTAGACGGTGCATTAACAATTTTAGTAACAAAGAAATATGAAGATATTTTTTTGAGGAAAATAGTAGAACTTGTAGAGAATTCGGATCAACGAGCACCTATTGATCGTTTTATTGATAATTTTGCTAAATATTACACTCCAATTATGTTTGTAGTGGCTTTAATTACTGCTTTTATTCCCCCACTATTCGGTGGAGGATTATATATAGATAATCTAGCAGTTTGGGTTAAAATAGCCTTGGTGATTTTAGTAATATCTTGTCCTTGTGCAGTTGTACTATCTACGCCAATCACTATTGTAGTTGCACTTAGTCGTTCTGCAAGAAATGGTGTTCTTATCAAAGGGGGAGCTTATATTGAAAATTTGAGTAAAACGAAAGTATTTGCTTTTGACAAAACAGGAACTTTGACACTAGGTCATCCGCAGGTTCAAGAAATTATTGCCATTGATGGTTATAAAGAAACTCAATTACTTAGAATTAGTGGATCTCTTGAGGTTAATTCCAAGCATCCAATTGCTAAAGCTATCAAAGAGAAAATGTTGGATGATAAGATCGAATCCGTAGAAGTTTCAGACTTCAAATCAATTACTGGAATGGGTGTCCAAGGAGTGATCAATGGACAAAAATGGTTTGTAGGAAATCATCGAATAGTGATAGAAAATGAGCTAGAAATGGACGATAATTTAGCAACTAGTCTAGCAATAATGCAATCAGAACAAAAATCAACTGTGATCATTAGTAACGAAGACAAAGTAGTAGGTCTTATTTCAGTTCAAGACCAGCTCAAACCTCATGCAAAAGGTATGATTCATGAATTAAAGGAATTAAATATTAAGAAAACAATAATGCTAACAGGAGATAACTCAAAAACCGCGAGTGAAATTGCAAGTGAACTCAAGATAGATGAATATTATGCTGAATTACTTCCAGATCAAAAAATGAAAATTATAGATGAAATTTATGAAACCTATGGTCACGTAGCTATGATTGGTGACGGGATAAATGATGCTCCTGCTCTCGCTCATGCAAACGTAGGTATAGCAATGGGTGCAAAAGGATCCGATATAGCCTTAGAGACTGCAGATATTGCTTTAATGACTGATAGTTTCGAAGCTTTACATTATCTTATAACGGTTAGTAGAAAAGCAATGAGGGTTATAGTACAGAACATTACTATAGCTATCTTGGTTAAATTAATTCTTTTTGTTCTCTCTTATTTTGGATACATTGAATTATGGATGGCCGTATTGATTGGCGATATGGGAGTTTCATTATTTGTAATTTTCAACGCCATACTACGCGTTAAAGGGAAGCGAATGACTCACGAATACTGTGATGATGATTTATGTGAAATTGATCTTGACAGTAAAAGCCCTATTGAAACAAAAACAATTTCGTGAAATATATAAAATAAAGATTTTCTACCGTAACTGAAAGCCATAAAAGGGGATAATTAATATAATTAAACAGAAAACACAAGATTGAAACATGCATTTAGATTTTTAAAGGGATGATGAAATATGGGTCAGAATCTTAATGAATCACAATCGCTTGGTTATATTCTTAAGCAATTGTTCAAGAAAACTTTCGACTTTCAGACTCTTTTCCTTAAATACTACAATTCATTCCAAGTTAAAGGTCAAGATGGAATTCTAAGAGATGCAAGTGAACTACAAAGGTTTTTTGGGAAAACCAAAACTCGAGAATCTTTTGAATTAAAGAAACGATTGATAGCAGCTATATCCTCTATTGAGCTCGAAGTAATCGAATTAATAGAATTTTTATTACAATATAAATTACATATTGAGAAATTGCTAGATTACAAAATGACTCACCAATCCTTGTATAGAATAAATGAACACATAGTAAATAATATTGAGACAATCAATTCCATAAATATAATTCATAAAAACCTTGTAAAATCTGCAGAAGTTGTTATTATTGTGGGTAAACGATCTAACAAAAAAAATGAAGGATATTTTGATAAATTTATTAAAGAATACACAAATTTGACAAGAAGATTAACTCGAGAGAATAATATTTTTTCAGAAGAATTTCCACAAATCGTTAGTGAGCTCGAACAGGAAATAGAACTTGCCGTTGAAAAGGCAAAACCAAAAGAAGAAGAAAATCCTACTTAAATAACAACTAATTAATTAACATTCATCTTGAGATGATACCAATGGTGATAATTGCCGAAGAAGTAAAAATCATCGATTTGAACAGTGCAGAATTAGGCGTTTCTGTAGCCCAATTAATGGAGAATGCAGGAGCAGCAGTAGCTCAGGTGGTTTTAGAGCATTATCCAAAAGTAAAATCTATTGCAATTTGCTGTGGAACAGGAAATAATGGTGGAGATGGGATGGTTGCTGCAAGACATCTTGCATCTAAGGATCGTAAAATAAAACTTATTTTACTTGGGCAAGAGACCAAAATCCGAACTGCTATCTCAAAACAGAATTTTAACATATTGAAACAAATGGAGAACTCGGTAGATATTACTATAATAAATGATTCATCTAAAATTTCCAGCATGAAAAATGAGCTAACAGATGTAGAATTAATTATTGATGCTTTACTAGGTATTGGAATTACTAGCGAACCTTATGAACCTATTAAAAGTGCAATTAAAGCATTGAATAATGCTAAGAAACCAATTATTAGTGTAGATTTGCCATCTGGTATGTTTTCTGATATCCCAAAGAAAACAAAAATGATGGTTTCTGCGGATTTAGTTGTAACATTTCACGACACTAAGCCTTGCTTAACAATAGATGGATTGAAAGAAAAAACAATAGTGAAAGGAATTGGTGTGCCCCCAGAAGCTGAGCTATTCGTTGGAAAAGGTGACTTGCAGCTAGCAATACCAAAGAGAAAAGCTACTTCTCATAAAGGTGAAAATGGAACAGTTTTAGTGGTAGGTGGGAGCATAAAATATTCTGGCGCTCCTGTTTTGGCTTCAAGGGCTGCTTTAAGAACTGGGGCTGATCTAGTAATCACTTGCATTCCGGAAAGTATAGCAAATTCTGTAAGAACTGATTCTCCAAATATGATTGTTCGACAACTAGAAGGAGATTATTTAACACCAAATCACATTCCCGAAATACTTGAAATTTTCAAAAAATTCGATGTAATGGTCTTAGGTCCAGGGATGAGTGATAATCCAGAATCTCTCAAATTTGTAACGGAGATTTTAGAGCAAGTACCGAAAAATAAACCAATTGTGATTGACGCTGATGCATTAAAAGCACTACCGGAAAATTTAGCAATTTTAAAGAAGAACCCAATTGTCTTAACACCACACAAAGGGGAATTTAAGATTGTATTTGGAGATGTGCTGAAGGAAAAATGGCAAGATCAAATTCAAATTGTTCTGGAGAAAACGAAGAAATATAACTGTTCTGTCATATTAAAAGGTAAATATGATATTATTAGTGATGGACAAAAATACAAAATCAATAGAACAGGCCATGAAGGAATGACCGTAGGTGGTACGGGCGATGTTCTTGCAGGAATTCTTGGAGCAATTTGTGCGGTTAATTCAAACTTATTCAGAGCATCCTGTGCAGCTATTTATCTAACAGGGAAATCAGGGGAATTTGCAGCAGAGGATTTTGGTAACAGTTTATTGGCAACTGATGTTATCGAAAAAATCCCCGAAGTGCTTGCACAAATTCGAAAATAAGTAAAAATGAAATAATGCGTTAAAATGATCACAGATTTTTACCAATTCTTAGGATAAGGTATTGCAGCAATAACTTCTAGGAAGAGATCAACAGTATTCTCAATTTGTTCTTCTTCATACTCAAAAATGGATTCGAATTGCATTCCAACATCTTTTATTTCTTCTCTCAAGGATAACCAAAGTGTCTGATGTCGAGTTTTGGCAAGTAATCTTAACAATGGTTCATTCGAAAGTAGTTTGGTTGCCATTTTGGTATTATTTGTTTTAATAATGAAAAATTCTTGGAGAAATCCTGTGGTGTTTAACTCTTTTAGTTCCATAAAGTAATCTTG
Source organism: Candidatus Heimdallarchaeota archaeon (assembly GCA_023128635.1). Next base: position 8,007 of record JAGMDP010000174.1, read on the forward strand.
GTCTCCTTTCAAGACTTTCTTTCGTTTTTTAGAGAGTACTTCAAGTGAAAAGGGTGGTCTTCTCCTCAAATTTGCTGAGAGTGTATATTTATCTTTATTTTTCTTAATCTTATCCCAAATGAAACCTATAATAAACGGTCTCCCTAGAGGGATGCCGAGAACGATCATGGACTTCATTGGGGCATCTTTGATAGGTCTGCATACCAATTGATAACGTTCCTTTTCTTGCGTAACTTTTTCGAAAGAATCACAGAAATCATTCAGAGGAACTGCAATTTTCGATAGCATCTCAAGAGCAAATGCTTTATTCTTTCTTTTTCCAATGAGATAACTTGCTAAATATAGACCAAGTATCACAACGGAAGGAGATAAAGCAAGTACATAATCATACCATTCAGCCATTTCTGTCCACGAGATAATCCTTGTCAGTGGTCTATTTAAATTTATCAATATAATTCTAATATTAAAGAGAAAAGAAGAAAATGATTAGATGTGCAATTCTTCACACTAAATCATTCTTGATATAAATTGATCCAACCAGATTTTCTTATATTGGGAGCAAAAACAATGCGGAGTTTTCTTTGTAAAACACCATTCTGATCTTCTTCAGCTTTGAATTCTATAACACCGTCTACAAATGCTTTTATACCTTGGATTACTTTTTCGTCCATCATACCATCGTGAGCTAATATTAAACCGCTGTGCTTTCTTTGCTTAAGTCGAGCTACTTGTGCTTGAATGAAATCAAGTAAGGCTATGCCGCTATTATAAATTGATATTGTAGAAATTGTATTGAAGACTAATCGGAGTTTATCCTTGGTATCTATTAGTTTCTTTAAAATAACACTTATTCCAGTTAAATCTCTGATGTTATCCACAGTCAACATTTCTCTATCAGTTTTTTCACCAGTTCTGTACGAGAAAGCATCGATGAATTGCAATTGTTTTGAATCAATATGTGGTAAGGCATCTGAACCCATTTCTCTCATCTTGCCTATGATGTCATTTGGAAAATCATCTGTGGTTATAAAAACGGCATTATTCTTTTCAGAGAATCCGTCAATCATATATTGCAAAGCGAACGCTTCTTTCCCTGCTCCAGGGGGACCTATGATTAGATAAATCTGAGCGTCTGTTTTTCCAACTAAACTTCTAAGATGAACAATATCACTGCGATAAGTCAAGTCTTATTCCTTCTGTACTATTCTGAGATTATTTCGTATTTTTTAACATATATTCGAGAATTGCCCACCCAAAGTCGTAGCATTTTTCTACGAAATCAGTAACATTATCGATTTTTGCCCCTAAACGGAAATCACGAGCATCGATAACAACCTTTGGGGAAGCCTTCACTGGAGACTTTTCTTTGAAAAGCTCAGGAACACTATATCTAGTGAATCCTTTTTCACCAATGAAAACTAGTAATGCTTGAGCACAAGCAATTGCTGCTTCGCTTCCATAAAAAGCTAATTCATCAGTATTTGCAGCGGGAGTATTCAAGAAACCATCACGCATGATGAAAACATTATCTAGGCACATTTGTGTTGCACCTAATTTGAGTTTTTTCGGGGTGACTTTTAATTTATCAAAAGGATTGTCTTTTCCGATTTTAAGGACTCCTTGTTGACCAGTCCAAATATGCACCCAATTAACAATACTTGATGCATTGATATTTTGCTCGTTGAGATCTTCTTCAAAAAAGACCATCAAATCCAAAATTGATGAATATTGTGGGTCGTTTTCAAATTCTGATTTTACCATTCCTATTTTTTGCAGAATTTCTACTTGTTTATCACGATCTTTTTTGATAACAATGTAGAAGTCACAATCTGAATCTCCTTTCACATAATTACCTTGACTAACACTACCAACTAATAGTAAGGCTGCAATTTCTGATCCAACTTCCTTCTTCAGTTTGGCTGCTAGTTTTATAGCTAAAACATCGTATTCGTCTGGCATTTTTCTTTTTGGTTTTGGCTTTGGTGGTGCGCTCATTAATTAATCTCCAATTTTTCTTTACAATACTAATTCTTAGGTATTCTTTTATGACATTTATTTACTCTACATAAAAACTTTCTTTTCATCCCAAAGAATAGCTTATTTATCTTTTTGTGTAAGGTCCTCAATTTCTAGTTTCTTCTCTTCTTCAGGAATGCGTTCATCCCATTCTTCTCTTTCGAGATTATCTTTAATGAAACAGATTTTCTGTCCTAGATTTAGCTGAACATCTATATCCCCGACATTGTACAATTTCAGTAAGATATTGTAAACCTCTTCTTCTCCTATGCTATATTCATCAGCGATCTCACTGAATTTCACTTCTGATACATTTTTCATTTCGAAATCTTCAATCAGTTCCTTAATCGATTCTTCAAGTAATTCAATTGGGAGGAATTTGTGTAATGATTTAATATAATAGCCTTCTATCTTTCCTTCGTTAATTAATGTCATCAGAAGATCTCTTGTTATTGTTCGTTTCAATTCTAATTCATCTGCTATTTCATAGATATCTAAATCTAATCCTTGGATAATCTGTTGATAAAGTAAATCCAGGGCTATCTCTCGAGTAATTGCTTTCCCATCTTTTCGATAGATTAAGTTCACACGATTTTGGGCGATTAATTTCACAGTTTCTACGGGCCATTTATTTTCTAGAGCTACCGTTTCAAGATCACAAATTCCTTTAGCTTTAATTAAACGAACAATGTCTTTTACTTCAGTAGCAGTGAGAGAGATATAAACTCCTTCCGGAGTTATAACAGAACCTGAAACCTCTTCTTTGTCAATGAATTTACTTATCTGAAAAGAAAGATACCTACGAGCACTTTCTCCAAAAGGATCGCCTAAATCTAAGTATTCGACATCCTTGATAACTTTTAGAATCTCCTTTTTAGGGATAGATTTCTTCTTTTTCTTATCTTTCTTTGATGACATAAAAGAAAACTCCAGCTAATTCAGTGACAAATCAGTGATAGGCAGTTAATCTATCAAACAAACAGCTATTTATAAATTCATCTGGTAGGATTGGATATAGAAATTTCAATTATACTTGGGAACGCAAGATTTTTAAAATCAATGCTAACCATCAATTGAATGCTGAAAAGCAATATAAGAATAACAAAATAAAATTGTTAGTAAAATATTTGGAGAAAAACAAAAAATGGAATACCTTCACGCTTCATTAATACTTCATTCCGCTGGTAAAAAGATCACTGAAAAAGCAGTTACCGATGTTTTAACTGCTGCAGGAGTAACTCCTGATAAAAACAGAATCAAAGGACTAGTTGCTTCATTAGCTGATGTTAACATTGGAGATGCTTTGAAATCTGCTGCTGTTATGCCAGCTGCTGTTAGTGCTGCTGCCCCCGCTGCTGCACCTGCTGCCGCTACTCCAGCTGCTGCCCCTGCTCCTGAACCAGAAGAGGAAGAAGAAGAAGAAGAATCCGGATTAAGCTCACTCTTTGGTTGAGCTAACTTTATTCTGTCATGGTTCTCTCAGAACATGACAAATTTCTTTTTATTTTTTTAATTTCTTTTTATGATATTGGTTTTTTGAAAACTAACACTGTACTATCAAATCTCTCATGAGTTCCCAAAAAGGTCATATTCAAACTGACTCCTCTTACATTAAAGATAGTCGTAAGGTATGTTTCACGTTTTAAGTAGTCTTTCTCATGAATAACAATGTAGAGAGTAGATGATTTATATTGTGTACAATAATAATCTATATTTGAAATAGAACCTGTTAAATAGGTTACACTTATTTGTAAGTAACTCAGCCCAGGAGCTCCAAATTCAGGGCCTTCAAGAGTAGCCACTACGTCTACATCAGGTAAATTGCCAATATATTGAAAAGCAAGACAGTGTTGATTATTAGGTCGAAATGATTTTAATGAAAAACTCATTGCACCGGCATAAACAACTGTTAGAATAATAAAAAATGTGTAGATTCCTTTTCTTAAATTTGCTTTACGAATAAATCGTGGGTATTTAGTAAATCCTTTTGCCGCTAACAGGACTAGTAATGATGTTATGGGTAATATAAATCGATATTCTTTGTGCTGAATTATTGTGAAAATAAGAAGATAAAATACAATAATGGAACCAAGATAGAGAGTCTTCTTGTCCTTTTGTAAAGCTATTATTATGAAGAGGAGAAAAATAATGAAATATTCTAAATATTGATCCACAAGCAAAGCTGCATACGTTCCGAAGGGATCTACTCCATGAGATGCTGCACCACCTGAGAAAATATTATAGTCAAGAAAAGTAATGGCTGAATGCAAAAATGAACCCCAAGTAGCTAAATCAATCAAACCTTGAACAATAACTAAGAGAATTATTGCTCCTGTAAAGAAAGCGAGTTCCTTCCATTTCTTATGCACAATTATCCAAATGAACAAAGGTAAACCAATTGCTGCAACTGGAAACTTGAACATGAAAGCCAAACCAACTGAAATTCCAGCAAAAAAGCTTTGGAATGTTTTTTTCGTGAAAAACTTTTTCTCAATTTTTTTCGTATTCTCATTTTCTTTTTGAATGATACAATATACTAGATATGCTGCTAAAAAGAAGAAATTCATAGCAATACTATCTGTCATAGTTCTGGTTGACCAAAAAACAAAATCAAACCAAATTGCAACAAAACCAGATGCAATAATACCAACAAATTTACTGAATAATTTCTTTCCAAAGAAATAAGCAACGACTACTGTTATCATTGACATTAAACCAGAAAACAATCTAACACCAATCAAAATTGTTTCAATATTCGATGCTCCAAAAAAGATCATAGTTTTGAATATCCCAACTACAATATACGGATACAACCAAGAACGAGCTCCATCAATAAACTCCCAAGGAAGCTTCCCAAAACCAAAAACCTCATTGTATGCTACTTCAATTGACTGATATTGTTCATCAGGATGAATATACCCTTTGCTGAAAATAGCAGCTAAAATTCTGATTACTAAAGCAGCAAACCAGATGAGTATAATGATCCAATTTCGTCTAAGAAACTCTTTGAGTTTTTCAGATCGCTTCAACCCAATAAATAACTCATCTGACAAAGTGAATTACCTTGAATATTTAGTAATACTAGATGCTCATTGTTTTTTGAGATTTTTGCTTTTATGTCAGTATGATATATGTTATAGATAGTAATGATTAAAAGGTTGATTCTAATTTAGTTAAAACTTATTTAGATTAACTGTCAAAAATAGAAAATTGGAATTACAAAATAATTGAGGAACGCTTCCAAATGAAAGAAAATAATGAATTGCTATCAGCATGTGCGATAAGAGTTCCAAAAAGTGGAACTTTGAAAATGGCTACATTAGCTAAGGAATTAGAAGCGCAAGGGGAAAAAATCATCCATTTAGGAATAGGGCAACCTAATTTTAACACTCCTAAAGAAATCATAGAAGCAGCACATAAAGCAATGCTAGATGGAAAAACAGGCTATACATCATCAAAAGGTATTTTGCCTTTACGAAAGAAAATAGCCGAAATCCACACAAAAGAAACCGGAGTAGAAGTAAATCCCAATGAAAATATTATAGTAACACCGGGAGCAAAAGCTTCACTTTTTGCGGGATTGGTTTCATTGCTGAATCCAGAAGATAATATGATTGTTATTTCTCCATATTGGCCAAGCTATGAAGGGATAACAGATTTCATTGGTGCTACTACAAAATCAGTACCTGCTCATTACGGTGATTTTGGTTTCCCATCTGAACAAATAAAGGAAGCCATAGATAAAAAATCTAAAGTTTTACTGATTAATTCACCCAGTAATCCGACAGGTGCAATATATAATTTAGATTCACTGAAATTCATCAGTGATATATCTCAAGATAACAATATACACATAATAACAGATGAAATTTACAAGACAATCGTGTTTTCCGGGGAATTCCATCAATATTTATCAGTTTCACAATCACTCGAGAAAACTCTTGTGATAGATGGATTAAGTAAATCACATGCTATGACTGGGTGGCGAATTGGGTATAGTATAGGCAGTAAAGAGTTAATTTCTGCAATGAATAGGATTCAACAAAATGTCAGTACTTGTGTAAATACTCCCACACAATATGCTGCAATTAAAGCATTGGACTTAGAGGAACCAACAAAGAAAATGGTTGCAGAATATAAAGAACGAAGAGACAAAGCTCTTGAATTGATTGATCACTGTGAATACCTTTCCTGTAATAAACCAGAGGGAGCATTTTATCTATTCATAAAATATGAAGGTTCAATTGATTCCGAAGAATTGGCTGTTAGAATCTTGCGAGATAAAGGTGTTTGTGTGACTGCTGGAGCTGTTTTTGGTGTTTCTGAGAACTACTTGAGGATTTCACTTGCAAGCGATTTAGCAAGTATCTTAGAAGGTATAAAAAGAATCAATGATTTCTTAACCAATCACTAAGAGAAAACTGGGATAGTTCTATCGGATATCCCTTTTGATAATTTTTTCTTCAATTTCAATACTGACAGATTTTTGAACTACGGAATCAATTCTCTTCTTTCCAGATGTTTGTAGAGACACTTTCATTCTTTTAAAATGATTTAATACAAGCTCTCGAGCATCTTCTCGAGAGATTTTCACACCATTAATATTAAGAAGACCATAAAGCATCGTTTCCCCGACAGACACTTCATTATTCACGACATTCAAACATCTTTGATACATTGAAAGTATCTGTGCATCAAGAATTTTTCTTGCATTAGCTCTATCTTGTGAACGAATACCTCTTTTTAAAGCAGCATCTAACATATCAATAATGTCTTTCTCTGGTATCCTAAGATCTAGTTCAGTAGGTGCATCAGGAACTTCTAACTCATGGGGGTCCGCTTTCATTTTTCCACTAATATAGTTTAGAACAAATTGAATTAGATAGTCTAAGATGACTGATTCTTGCATTTCCATATCAGTTGGTTTACTACCTTTAATCTTAAATCGCCCAAGAGCTCTTTGTAGTCTTAATTTGTCACTTTTAAAATAAGTCGTAACATATTCGAAGTGTCTTGGGATTTTGCTCAGAAATTCTTGAGTTAAATTACTATAATCAATCAACATCGCTAATATTTCTCGTCCAACATTTAGCGGTTGATTGTTCAATCGAGCTTCTTTCCAAGCATCAAAAATAAGTTGTTCACCAAGTTTCTTTTTAGCTAATTTATCTTTATAATTTAATGTTAGAAGACCATATTCGAGTTTAGCTTGTGGTGTCGCGTTAGACAAACCTAACGCAGATTCTAGTTGAAATCTCATAATAAGTTTACTGATATCTTGTTCAGCTTTGAATTCAGCAATTTTTTTTCCATATTTTTGTATTAGTAACCAGAGAATTATATCAGAAATTCCTTTAGAGGTCATTTCACTTAATTCTTGGCTCAAATCCTCATACAAAATTTCAGCTTCAATTAATGATCGAATAATCCAAGTAGATTCTTCTGCATTAGATAGTATATCACCCAAAACCTCAATTTGTTTTACAAGCTCCACTTTTGCATCATTCATCTCTTTTATGATATTACTGGAAACGGGTTCTCCAATTATGCTGGCATAAATACGTAATGCTGCTTCTAGTTCATTTGACGCTTCATGTTCTTCACACCACTTTTCAAGAACTGGTATGATCATATTTGCAGCAACGAATTGCCGTTCCATCATAATTTGCGTTGCAAGTGTTATCAAGTCAGAGCCTTTGAGTCTGCCCAAACGAGATAAGTAGGATTGAAGATTCTTGATATCTTCTAGGAGATTATTCATCATAGTACCTCTAAGAAACGCAATCCATTTCCCTTCATTTATTGAGAAATTGTAGAGATCGGTTTCCACTTGAGGAACACTTTTTCCGGCTTTTTCTAACCTTGTTATTTCATTGTTAAGGTCATCAAGAATAAGAATTGGTTCAATTCCTAGATCATTGTTAAGCAAATAAACAATACCAGCGAATTCCTGTGAACAATCATATTTTGCAGCAGTCTCAACTACCTTTTCTAAAGATAATTTATCAACACGTGTAAGTAAATCTGCGAAGTTTTCTCCCAATGAGACACCAGTGCTATCTTGCTCAGAGAACGTCATTTTGATATTACCTCTAAACCTATCAATTACCAAAGTGGCATGTGGTATATTAAGGTATTAGTAATGATATTTTCTTTTTAGATTTTCATATTTTAAAAATTGTTTCATAATAGTATAGAAGATTTGTGAATGAATAAGTAAGAATTTATGAGGGAAACCTACTCTATTGCAAACACTTATTATTGAAATTGTTAGGTCATAATCTGAGATATCGTTTTGTTTTCATGAAATAACAACGGGAGAATAAGAAATGAGCAAAAAACAAAATCAATCAAATAATAACAAATCAGAAAATGGTCTGCTCAATGATTCTGTTGATACTTTCGAAGTTTTAGAATTAAAAACAAAACAAGAAGCTGACCTTGAAGATCTTGAATATATTGAAAAGAAACCCTTCTTCAAAAGAGCATGGGAATGGTTAACCAAAGACAAACAAAGACTAGCTTCTATAATTTTCTTATTTTTATTTGTAGTTTTAATCATTGTTCTAGCAGCTCTCAATCTCAATCTAGGGGAAATAATGAGGAATATTGTTGATTGGTTTCAAATGAAATTAGGTATTTGGGGGATTTTCGTAGGTGTTTTTGTTATTTCTATTTTTGGGAATTTTACAGTCATTTTCCCAATTCCCTATACTTTAGCGTTAGTTACTGCAGCAACTGATCCAACAATTACAGCTTGGCATGTTATAGTAATGGGTGTTTTTGCTGGTGCAGGAGCATCAATTGGAGAAGTTTCAGCATGGTTTCTGGGTAAAGCATCAAAAAATGTCATTGAAGACGGCATGGAAAAACAAGTGTCTCGAGCAAAAAGATGGATAGATAAAGGCTTAGCTCCAATTATTATCTTTGTTTTTGCAGCAACACCTTTACCTGATGATGCAATTCTAGTATTCATAGGTTTATTGGGATATGCCTTATGGAAAACAGTTATTTGGTGTTTTCTCGGAAAAATTGTTTTGACCTCTGCAACAGGATTAGCTGCAAAATATTTGGGAGAAACTGCTTTTGGTGAGAAAGTACTTTGGTTGTTCGGTCTAAAAATTGGTGGGAGTGGTGTTACTGCTTCAGAACCGGCGGCATGGATTTCTGCATTGGTTTGGGTTGCTTCAATTGCAATTATTGGAGTAGTTCTGTTTATTGATTGGGGGGATATTTGGAATTTTCTTTCACGTTCTGTGTTGAAGAGAAAATACCGTAAACTAGCCATCTCTGATGAAGACTCTCTTGAGACAATAACTGTTTCAGAAGTCAAACTTCAAGATGAAGGAAAACAATCGATTCGTAAACAAAGATTATTGAAAGAAGCATCTTTTTGGCAGTGTGTTATATCCAAAAAAGATGATGAAACTTCTGATTATTTTGATTTATACTCAGTTTCTTATGTCCTCGGAAAAGCAAGCAATATTCTACTAAAACCAGATTGGTTCGCGAAATTCTCTAATAATTTAACTGGAGATAAATTCAGTAAATTAAATGAATATCAGCTGGATAAACTACTGCCACCAAAGAAAATAAAGGAATTCTATGAGAGCAATAAGAAACTAGATGAAATTACTTCAAATATGATTTACTTATCATTTACAACAAACCATGTTGAAACAAATACTGATTTTCGAGTAGGATTCTTGTTAGAGAAAATTAAACAAGATCAAATTAAGGTTAGATGTATAGGAGAAAAAGAAGCTCTCATAATTAAGAGTTTAAAATCTATTTCACCAGAATTAATGATTACAAATCTAGTTAAATTCCTAGATCATCTGTCAGAGACTCCTGAACTCGTGAAAAAAATCGATGTTGCTTTCATTTCATGAAATCTATAGAAAAACCATTAAATTAGAAAGTAAATCATCTATTAATCTCTAAAATGAATAGTTCTGTGATGTTTCTATGAAGAAAACCCAAACAATAATACTTTTCAGTATTATTTTTACACTCATTATTATAGGCACTACTTTTACAGTTTTAGCTGAAAATCCAAATACAATCAAACCTAAAATTGATCCGAATCTGATTACAAGAGGAACACCCGCATTGCTATTTACAATAGAGGATGTTATAACAGATACAATATTTAGTTTTTCAAGCTTTAAAGGCAAAGTTGTTGTACTTGATTTCTTCTCAACAACAAGTATAGCTTTATTTCATTCTGTACCTGAATTAAAGAAAGCTAAAACAAAATATAGTTCCGATGATTTGGAAATCGTAAGCATTAGTGTAAACTTGAATGATACAGAGGCAGACATAGAACATTTCGCTTCTGATTTTGGTACATCTTGGAAGATGGTTAGTGATACAATTGGTATTAACAATTATTACCAGCTTTTATCAATACCAACTTTCTATATTATAGATCAAGATCAATATATCTATCAGGCATTATTTCGTACTGAAGAAGCTTTTCAACTGTTAGATAGTTTTATCCTTGAATTATTGCCAGAATATAGCGCATCACCAAATCCAACAAATGGTGGTGGAGGCCCCATAACTGAATTTTGGGCTAATAATTGGTATTGGTTCGTTCTTGGCGGTGTCATGTTTATAGTTGTTATAGGGCTCATGATTCAAAGAAGAAGGATTGTTCTACATAATAGAAAAGTAAAATCCCAAAAAACAGAAGCACGACAAAGACGCATGCGAAAAAAAGAAAGATAAACATTAGATAGAAATTCTTTACAACAATCTCAAATTTCTCCCAGAAAAAATAAAGAAATTGCATAAGTGAAGCAAAGAAAATAAACCATGATTCTTTTAAAAAATAGCGAGTAAATTATCTCAAGTGAGTGTTACATGAAATCAAAGATACTTCTTTTAGCAATAATTCTACTTGGTTCCTTAATGCCATTTATAACATTTGTAATAAGCACTACAGACGATCAATCGAATAGAATAAGTCCAAACATTCAGGAAGGAGATTTAGGTATTGATTGGACATTAAAAGAAATACTTAGTGATAGAGTTATAAGTTTTCGCGATTATTATGGAAAAGTTGTAATCCTTGATTTTTTTGCAACCTGGTGTATTCCTTGTATAGAATCATTTAGTGTACTTAGAGATTTGAATGCTTATTATAGTAGTAGTCAAGTTGTAATTATCAGTATTGACACTGAATACACTGAGAAAACAGAAGCTGAAATCGAACAATTTGCTCAAGATAATACGATTGATTGGAACGTTGTGATTGATTCTGTCTCCTTAGCTGATGATTATTCTGTTCTAAGCATCCCGTCTTTCTTTATCTTTGATCAAAAACAAAAATTGGTGAAAATCTATACTGGAGTAACTAATTTTTCAACAATGAAAATAACTATTGAAGATATACTCGATAATACCCAACAAAGAACAGTTTCTGAATTCTGGTCAAAGAATTGGTATTGGTTTGTTATTCTTCCCATCATTGCAATAATCAGCACAGTTATTTTTGTTCAAAGAAGAAGGGTTGTTCAACAGCAAAAAGAGGAACGAAAGAAGAAAACAGATGATTTGAAACAACGTGAAAGAAAAAGAAGACTGCAAAGGTGAATCATTTGAATGGATAATCCATTTCTTAATTAGGAAACCATAAATTTACTCATATCAATATTACCAATAATTTTAATTTTGAATTTTCAATCTCATAATATACAAGGTGATTTTTTTGAAAAAAGAAATAATTGAATTATTAAAAGATTTAGAAGCAAAGGATGCTGTAGAAAGAGTTGAGGGGTTACCTTCTTCTGCGCGAATGCGGAATATTACCCCAGATGTTGGATTATTTCTTAATATATTAGTAAAAGCCACTAAAGCGACAAGTATCCTGGAAATTGGGACTTCGAATGGTTATTCAACAATTTGGTTGGGATTAGCTACACAAGAAAATAATGGTCAATTAATAACTCTTGAAGTTGATCCACGAAAAGTGAAGCTAGCAAAAGAAAATTTAGAAAAAGCTGGTCTAGTCAATACTGTCAAATTAATAGAGGGAGATGCGAAGGAGACATTAAGAATACTTGAAAAAGAATTTGATTTTGTTTTTCTTGATGCAGAAAAGGAGGATTATTTAGAATTTTTCCATTTAATTTTCCCGAAATTAAAGAAAGGCGGAGTAATTGTTGCTGATAATGTTATCTCACATGCTGAGGATCTAAAAGAGTATGTTGATTTTGTACGGGCAAATCCAAATACTCAAAGTGTACTCGTGCCAATCGGGAGAGGAGAAGAATTAACCCTAAAAATCAGGTAGCGATGTAAATATTTGTAGAAATATCAAGTCAAACAAAATGTTAATAATGCTGAAACATGGCAATCGCAATATAGCAAGGAAGAAATAGTAAGGTGTATTAGATTTGTCAAAAAGAAACGTTTTCTTAATATGTTCGATTATTGCTTTTGCACTACTAATATCTCAAGTAAACATGGCACAAAGCGTTCCGTTTATCGAAGATTCAGTAGATGATGTTCAGAAATTTGTTGATGGAGTATTTTCTGAAAAAGGAGATTTTCAGAATGAGATTGATATTGTTAATTTAACTTTAACTGGTATCCATCTTACTTTAACCTTGCAGTCAAATCCCATAATAAATGATCAAAACCATTTGTATGAAGTTATCATAGTTTGGGATAATTCTAGTTCATATCAAAATAAAACAGAAATAACTGTTGGAAGTTTAAACGGAAATTTGGCAGTTGATTTAATAAATTATACACTTCTAAATAGCACTGGACATGCTCTACCAACACAACCG
>JAGMDP010000175.1 GCA_023128635.1 Candidatus Heimdallarchaeota archaeon
AAGGATTACAATGAAACTTTCCAGGAAATGAAGAAATTACAAGAATTAGGGAGCGAGATAATCTATATTGATCATCACCCACTTCCAACGGGAATAAAGAAAAAAGACATTCCAGCAACTACAACGATTCATCGACAAGATGCTTGTGCAGCTGAACTTACGTACCTACATTTCGAGGATAAACTAAGTTGGGAATATAAGATATTAGCTGCTATTGGAGCTGTTGGAGATTACGAAATGGATACGTTATTCGCTCAAGAAGTAATGAATGATTATGATGCTCGGAGCATTTCTTTCCAAGCAGCAATTATTGTTCAAGCTCTTGGTGAAATTCCTGGCACTGATGAAATGAAAATGAAGAGGAGCATTATTGAGAGATTAGCACTAGGTGTTTTACCTAGTGAGCTAAATGATCTTGTTGAAAAAGCTTTAAGGGGAAGCCAAATAGAAAAATCAGTCAGAAAATTTGTTCATAAAAATGCAAAACACAAAAAACTAATTGGTTATATCCTAGATATACCAACTGGAGGAGGTTTCAAAGGAAAAGGAGCATTATTCGCTGCAACAGCTACGGATAAACCCGTTGGAGTATGTGGGAATTCATATGGGGACAAGATCTCTATGTCTCTACGAAGACGAGATGAAAATTATGACCTCAATATTACAGTAAGAAATGCAGCCAGAGAAGTCGGGGGAAGTGGCGGTGGTCATCCCTCAGCAGCGGGTGCTCGAGTAAAAAAGAGCAAATGGAACAAATTTTTAGACTTGTTAGATTTCGAATTGAAGAAGCAAGAGAAATAAATCACTGTGGTTTAGTAAATTGATCACAATTATTGAGGATATTATGGAATTAAAAAACCAACTACAAGAGTGGATGGTAAAGAAAAAATTAGTTGACCGAATACAAAACAAGAAAGTCTTACTTAAACCAAATATGGGTTATCCAAAACCATCACCATTTACTACTTCTACAAAAGTTATTAGAAATGTAGTAGAAGTATTAAGTGAACTAAATGCCCAACAAATAATGATTGGCGAAGGATCAACTAGTCATTCCAATGCTATAGAGAATTATGAAGCAACAGGATTAATTGAAGAATTAAAGGATTTCAATGTTGATTATATTAATTTAAACAAACTAGAGAGTATTGAAGTTGAATTACCCGGCAAAGTCACACATTTTCTGCCTAAGATTTTGAATCAAGTGGATATTAGAATATCATTACCTGTTATAAAATTCTATGAGGATGATGAAGGGGAATTTTTCCTATCAAATGCTATTAAGAATTTTTTTGGATTACCACCCAAAGGGAAATATCAAGTAAATTCAGAATCAGCTAAAAGAGATTCATTACATGATGATTTGCACAAATCTGTAGTCGAAATTTATCAGTCTGTAGAAAAATATGCTCCTTTTGATCTTTACATCTGTGATGGAACGAAGGTTTTGTTAGGAGAAGCAACTAAAGGGCAACCGAAACAATGGGGAAAAATAATAATTTCCGACAATGCTCTGGAAGCAGATTTGAAGGTTTTGGAACTCCACAATAAACCTTTACCAAAGTATCTTCAACTACTTACACAAAAATGAAGAAATTGATGGAAGTTCCTTATCCTGCAGATATCGAAATAAGGTGTGGACCACTTGCATCATTACCAGGATCAATAAATGTAATGTATTGAATATACTTGAATACATTCACTGAAAAACTAGCAGTATGAGTATGAATATGTGATCCAGGAGAATCTAACTGATAACCAAGGTCAATCTCTCTTATTATTCCAAAGGGTGCACTAACACAAACTCTCCCGGCATTAGAGGTATACCACCAATCATCTATATATTCATGACCAAGATTCCAGATATCACTACTCCCATCAGTATAAGTAACATTAAAAGTTAAGGCAGTAGCGCCATTAGGAAACTCATCACCCCAGGAACCAGCAAGTCCTAAAAGATATAGCTTGTTTGCTCTGAACGGAACAGCTGTTCTATTTATTTGTTGAATTGTTGGTTGAGTAGTAAGATTTCCATTAGTTGAATGGAAAATAACGATTTTTCCAGAATAATAGAATTTGACATAATCACTTTGACCCGGAACAGGCAACCAAACGTTTTGGCCCGGAAGCAATGGTCCATGATTTTCACCGCCTGTTGTCCAATAATTGTTAGAAGGCCAACCAGGAACATCAATGGAACCTTCTAGGCCGTAAACTTGTAAATCAAAAACTTCGAAATTATCAAGCACGTCATCAAAATCGACTTGTTCGTTTAATAAAGTCCAATCTGTAATATATACCGCTGCTTGACCTGACTGATGAATTTCTAGACGATAATGTGTTTCATCATACAATTCTAATTCAATTTGATCTGAACCTAAAACATAACTGTTATCAGTTCGTATTTTCACTGTTTTAGGGTCTGATGGTCGAACAATATTACTCCCCGTAATAGTGAAATTCCATGACTCATGTTTTACCCATTGATTCTTATCACCTAAGGAGCTCCTTGGGACAGTCCAAACTATCACTTGAGAAATTTCGACTTGCTTGGTGCCAAGGTTAGAAACAAAAAGAGTGATTTCATCATACCAAGAATCCTGATTTCGGTCCTTTATGTGATGTATAGAAGCGTAAAGATTTGTTCGGCTAAACATAGGTATAACTACGAAATAAACAATTGCTACAGAACTTACAGTTAAAGCGATTAACAAGATTGCCGCTATAACAGGACTTACCGCTTTTCTTTTTCTAACCAACTTTCTAATTGTTTTCAACATAAGTGATAACACCAAGGAATTATAATAAGATGTTCTTTCTCTTAATTAATTAATTTTTTTTGCGCAGTATATTATTATTTACTCTCACATATATTCTTTCGGTTCTTGATAATTTCGAAAAAATAACCA
This sequence comes from Candidatus Heimdallarchaeota archaeon, assembly GCA_023128635.1. Next base: position 2,910 of record JAGMDP010000175.1, read on the forward strand.
ATAAAAAAGGAAAAGGGAATCTAGCGAATTGCTAGATTGCTAAATTATCTGAAAGTTAGTGAAAGTAAGTGTCCACCTGATTGATCATCACCGGGATCAGCAAAAATAACTGCCTTTAGATACTTGAAATAATCCAAGAAGAATCTTGTTGTATGGGTATGAATGTGGGAATGAGGTGTATCTGCTTGAGTGCCAAGGTCTATTTCTGTAACTGCACCTGTTGCAGCGGAGATACAGATGTCACCAGGATTTGCACCATACCACCAGTCATCAACGTAAGAATGATTCAAAAGATAGTTATTAGTTGAATCATCGGTATAAACAAACGTTAAATTCACAGCCCAATCATTTGTAGCAAAATTGTCACCCCAAGATCCAGCTAATCCTAAGATGAAGAATTTACTAGCTCTAAATGGATTACTACTTATATCAAAAGTTTGCACAAGTGGTTGTTCAGTTAAGTTTCCATTTATTGAGTGAAAAACAACTATTTGTGAGCCAATATAAAATGGAACATATTGTGTTTCATCTAACACTGGTAGAAGATTAACTGCGTCTTCATTCAATTGCCAATCACCATCAGCATTTGTCAAGTAATTATTTGCAGCTCGACCTGGATCATCGATTGTTCCTTCAAAACCCGAAGCAGTTAAATTGAATTGTGAAAAGTTAGTAAGTATGTCAAAGAGATCCACTTGATCATTTAATGAAATCCAATCACTAAAATACGCAGTTTTACTTCCAGTGTATCGAATTTCTAAACGATAATAGGTATTTTCCCAAATTGTTAAACCAATTTGATTTTCTCCGCTTACTTTTGCTGAATACACTTCAGAGGGATCAGAGATAGCTTGAGCAGCGATATTAAAAGTCCAATCCAGATGAGGGATCCAGTTATCCGAGTTTCCAAGGTCACTAGTAGTAGCTGTCCAAACTGTAACATTTGTAATTTCCACTGTTTTTGTACCTGTATTCACAATATACAGTGAAATTTCATCAAATAATGAGTCCTTATTGGTGTCCTTAATATTATCAATAGAAATCTCAATTCTATGCTTTTGAAATATAGGAATTATTACAAAATAAACAAGAGCAACTGCTGCAACAGTTAGAGCTATTAAAAGAAGAGTAGCAACAACTGGACTTATTGCTTTTCTTCGATGATATAATCGTTTAATTTTTTTAATCATGTTTAGGTTCCCCATATACTTTATTTTCTAATCGAATTAAAGCTCGCGAAACTCATATACTTAATTATTAGAACAATTCATTCTTAAATTAATGGTTTTTAACAAATGTGCAGATTAGAAGTGAATTTATGTTTTTTTAACAGATAAAAACAAATTATGATTGGATATCTCACTATTTAAAATCTTAAAACCAAGTTGTAAAACTAATTCTTCAAGTTCTTCTTTCTCAAAGAGATAATAATAGCGATTTATTTTCTTTCCATTTGCAAGAGTCCACGGAACTAAGATGTCTTGTTTCCCTGATTTTACTAACTCAGATAAATCCTCTTTTTGGAATCTAGGATGTGTTTTCAACCAAGTACTGATAAGACAAGTTCCGTTTTCTGTTAAGATTCGCTTGATTTCTTGTAAAATTTTCACCCTATCATCTATTGATTCAAAATGATGAATTACTGCAATCATTATTACATGGTCAAATACTTCATTCCTAAAAGGAAGAACTCTTGCATCACTATTAATTAAACTAGTAAGTTTGTCTTTTACTGAAGATAATTCGTTTTCTTTTGCCGTTTGTAGTATTCTATATGAGATATCTAAACCAATAACTTCGAAATTTCTCTCAAGCATAACTCTGGTATGACGAGCATTTCCACAACCTAAGTCTAAAATCCGACTTGTTGCTGGTAGTTGTTTGATAAATTGAATAACTTCTTTCCAAGGATGTCGTCTTTTGGAATCAAAGCTTTCAGCAATTAGATCATAGACTTCTGGAATTGAAAAACGATTTTTAGTTTCAGAATTGTTTTCATCAGTCATTACATTGAATTTGATAATTCAAACTTAATAACTTTAGTGCAAGATGATTTTGAATAAGTAAATAAACATATGAATTTAATCAATAAACTTATTTGATTTTGATAGCAATTATTCTATGGCTATGATGTGACGTACGGTCTGGCTAGTCTTGTGCAAGACAATGAGCTAAACTGGGGTAGCTGAGCCACAACTTTTTTGTTTTTTTCTTGTATTTTTCATTCAAAATATCTAACAAAAAAAATTTTAATGCTAATAATAACACAGAACAAAAAGTAGAATAAAATGAGGTTATTAATTGAGCGAAAAATTTAATGTGATACAAGTAGGATTTGGGCCAATGGGACAATTAGTGACAAAACTCCTATTGAAACGAGAAAATGTTAATTTCTTGGGAATCGTTGATATTGATCCAGTTTTTGAAGGTAAAAAACTGAATGAAATCATTGAGTTGACTGATATCCCCGATTTACCAATAGTAAAGGATCTTGAGCCTTTATTGAACGATACAGTTGATGTTGTTATTATTGCTACTTCATCATTTTTTGAAACTATAGCCCCAATGATAATTCAAGCTGTTGAAGCAGGAGCTAATGTGATTACTATGTGTGAGCAATTATCTTACCCATGGGATTTCCATCCAGAATTAGCAGCTAAAATCGACAAATTAGCGAAAGAGAAGAAGGTTACTGTTACAGGTTCTGGTATTAATCCTGGTTACCTTATGGATTTGTTGCCAATAGTTCTCACCGCTCCTTGTGAAACAGTTGAAAAAATACATGTAACTCGAATGATGAATTCAAGTCGTAGAAGAATTCCTTTCCAGAAGAAAATTGGTACTAATCTGACAATTGGTGAATTCAACAAGAAAATTAGTGATAAAGAAATCACCGGACATGTAGGACTTGAAGAATCAATTCAAATGATTGTTTCAGCTCTTGGGTTAAATGTAGACAAAATTGTTGAATTTCCACCGAAAGCTATGATTACTGAGAAAGAATTTGATAGCCCCTTTGGAAGAGTCCCGGAGGGTTATGTTAGAGGACTTCATAGCAGAGGAGTAGCTATGAAAGACAACCATGAAGTTGTTATTTTAGATTTCTTTGCATATTCTGGCGACCACGATGAATATGATAGTATTGTAATCGAAGGAGTTCCCGGAATTAACCAGAAAATCATTGGTGGAGTTCATGGCGATGTTGGTACTGCTTCAATGATTGTGAATCTTATTCCAAAAGTTGTTGATGCAAATCCAGGGGTACTAACCATGAAAGATTTGCCAGCACCGAGTTTCACTGGTTATATAATGAAGAAATAATTGGCTTAGATATTAGACAGTAAATACCTACCTCAATTTTTTGAGGTTTCTCTTCTTTTTTTCTTATTAAAATTGTAAGAGAGGTAAAACTCTAATCGCTAATTTTATGATAGCAGGATGTCTTAAAAGAGCACGTAAAACATCTGCTTGGCTGTCTATGTCTCCTTTTTCATTAATTAAATCTGCAATGTTGTTCTCAATAATTGTCTTAAAGGCTTTTTCCAACGCCTTGTCAGTTAATCGATTTACACACCATCTAAAGAAAGCCATGGATTTGAATTGAGTCAAAAGTTGTTTTTTCCATAAAACATCATACTTTCTCAAAAATCTCTTACTATTATCTTGAGCGAGAATAGAATCCCCAGCGATTTTACCAGCTATGATACCAGCGATGCCACCTGTAATCACACCCCCACCTGTGGTTGCTTTTGTTTGTCCCGCAGCATCACCTGCAATTAATAGACCATTTGTTGATGTTTTTCTTAGCAGACCATTTATGATAATTCTGCCACTATATTTCTTTTTAATTGAGCTTTTAACAAATCTATCTTTAACAGTTGGATGTTTTTGGATGAAATGATTAAGTTGATCAATTGATGGCTTCAGTCTAGAAGCTAAACCAACTTTTGCGGAAGTTTGAGAAGTAGGTAGAATATAAACGAAGAAACCTGGAGCTAGTTTATTACTTGCATGGATTTCAACCATATTAATATCCAAATCAGATATGTTTTCAATATCATATTGATATCCTGTGAGATACTTCCTATTTGGGATTTGTTTGAATCCAGAGTCTTGAGCAATTTTTCTTTTAGATCCACTAGCAATAATTCCTATAGTAGTGGTGTGCTGTTTCTTCTTTTTCAGTTTTAGATCAAGATACTCTAAAGTTAACTTCTTTTTGGTACGATCAAAATTTGCGTCAAGCACTTTTTTATTCGTCAGATAATTGACTCCTGCTTTCTCAGCCTTTTGTTTTAGGAATTGATCAAATAATGATCGATTGATAATATATGCTTGAGTTTCTTTTCTTCTTATTGAAAAGATTTGACCAGAAGGAGAATAAAATTTTGCTCCTTGTATTTTTGTATTCTGTATTATATTTCGGGGTAAATTATCTAAGCCTAGGAGAGTTAAACCTTTAACACTCAGCAAACCAGCACAATGATCTGGAATGCCAATTTCTTTCCGTTGCTCTAAAATGGAAACCTTAATTCCTTTTTTAGCAGCATGTATAGCAGCTAAGGAACCAATTGGTCCAGCTCCAAC
>JAGMDP010000176.1 GCA_023128635.1 Candidatus Heimdallarchaeota archaeon
TTTTACTCAAAGAGCTGTGGACAATAACAATATCTCCAGCTTGAAGACCAATTTTTCTGAGATCCTTAACCAACAGATCTTTAGTTATTGGGAATTCAGTTTTTTCAACAACCAGCTTTTCTTTTTCCCACTGTTTCATTGTAATCGAATAAAAAAGAAAAATAAAGAGGCATTAAAGAATTTAGTTCGTTCTAATTTTCTTTAGCACCTAGAATTTCATGAGCTTCTTTTAGCTTTTCAATAATAGGAATACCTTGAGGACATTTTTCTTCACAATCACCACATTCAATACAAGCAGGAGATTGTTTTCCTGGAGCCATTGGTGAGTTGCCAATCATTTGATAAAAGCGTTTCGCCATATCCCAACCGTATACTTCCCAATGAATTAATTGCTTCAAGATACGAGTTATGTTTACTTCCTGTTCGCATGGTTCGCAATAACCGCATTGTGTACAGATCAAATCGGACAATTGTTTGTAAGTGGTGTCTATCTTCTTTGTTCGTTCTTTCTCTTCAGGAGTAAGTGTAACAACTTCTGCATTAGCTAGTGCGAGATTTCTCGCCACCATATCTGCATCGCCCATCCCTGATAGTGCTACTGTGACATTTGGATTGTCCCAAACATGTTTGAATGCTAAATCTATGAAAGTTTCTTCTCCGGGTGTTAAGCAATCAACTAAATCTTTCGGAGGTTCTAAAGCTAACCTTCCTCCTGCTACCGGACCCATGACACAAACTCCTATTCCCTTCTTTGCTGCATGGGCTATTGCATCAACGTATGAATTATCAATAATATTGTATTGTAATAATATGGCTTCAAAAATTCCTGTATCTAATAATTCAATGACATTTTCAGGTTTATCATGGGATGACAAGCCAATATGTTTTATTAGTCCCTCTTTCTTAGCTGCTTTAGCTTCATCTACAATTTCAAGTGGCAAGATTTTTTCTTCATAGGTTTCTTTCTTTAATCCATGGAAAAGATACACATCGATATACTCAGTATCATATCTTTTCAATTCTTCATCTAATAATGTGCGATAATCTTCAGTTTTGTTTACTAATCTCACTGGATTCTTAGTCATTATGTGTACTTTCTCTCGATAACCATCTTTGAGAGCTTTTCCTACCAAGACCTCGCTTTTTCCTCTATGATAGACATAAGCAGAATCGACATAATTTATTCCACCATCAATACCTTGTCTAATGATTTTAATTGCTTCCTCCTCAATTATTGATGTTGGATCACCTGGTTTGGAGGTTGGTAATCTCATTGCTCCAAAACCTAGAATTGATGCTTTTATTCCTGTTTTTCCTAATGGACGATATTGCAAATTCTTAACCTCATATAAAATTCAGTTTTTTCTTACCTAAGAAATGGCAACTTAAAAGATTACCTAGCAAAATTCAGATGAAAAAGAAAAAAGTAAAAATCTGATTCTTTTTTCTTTGAATTATTTTTACTTTCTTTTCTTGTAGAAAATGATCACACCTGTTAAAGTTAGCAAGGCTAGAAATACAGGACTTAATGGAATCGTGCCACAATGAGTTTTAGCATAATGACTTTCTACTTCTTCAGCGGTTAGGGGACGGTTCCAAACACAAACTTCATCGATAGCACCTTCCCAATAATCAGTAGCAAAGAAACCAATTATGAACATTTGAATACCAGTAGTCATTGTCCCAGGCCAGTTTCGTGTATCCCTTAATACACCATCTACGTAAAACTTGATATCTGTCCCATCAAAGGTACCAGTAATTTGTATCCACTCATTAACCATAATTGGAAATCTAGCGTTACTTGGCCCAGGAACCTGTATGGTTATTCCAGTTTCATTGCCGTATTGAAACAAGCCAAATCCAGATGATGTAACAAAGTATCTTAGTTGTGATGGTGCTTTTATTTTAGCCCAACAAGCTATAGTCACTTTATTAACAGAGTTTAAGATGTCAGTATTATTTACAATCAATATATCATCTAAACCATCAAACTCCAATGCTTTTCCTGATATACCTGAAATCCATGTTGCACCTGTAACAACACCGACATTACCATTTCCGGAATCATCATTCGCAGTGGTTCCAGATCCTTCATCTAATGGCAAATAAAGTACTAAATTTGGTTGAGCAGCTTGTCCAAAAATTGCAATACTTCCAAATAGACTTGTAAGGATTAAAATACATACTAGACTCGAACTAAAACTTAAGAAATTTCTTTTTTTCATTTTTTATTCCCTCACATTTTTGCAAAAATGAATAGTATAGTATTATTTCTTAAATTTAAAAAAATTTTGGGAGAAAAATATCTCTGAATTAGCTATCTATTTGATCTGTACAATTTCATGGACATTTCCAAAAGGATCTTTGATGGCATTGAATAGTCCTGCTGGAAATTCGATCGCATCTGGATAGATTAGTTCTACTCCTTTTTCCTTCATCTTTTTCATTGTTTCTTTCAGATCTTTAGTTTTGAATATTATAACAGATTGATTGACATTTGGATAATCAATTACTACAGTTTTCTCCACTTTATACAAAAGTAATCTTATACTACTTTTTTGCACTAAGTCAACTGCTTGTTGTGGGTAATAATGATCTTTAGATACTTCGAAACCAAGTTTTTTTGTGTACCACTCTATAGCTTTTTCTAAATCTGGAACATTAATTTGATTCATGGCTATTTCTAACATTTTTCACACCTCATTGTTTTTCTTAAATTTCTTTTTCATATCTCGAGACTACTCCATGATTAATAAAACCTAATTTCAAGTGATTTTCTTCTTGAACAAGTGTATTTTCAGTAAGAAAGGCATTCACATTTTCTATTCCTTGTTCCCTTAAAACGGAAATCATCTTTGTAATAATTGGTTTGTCAAAATACTTTTCATCACCAGTAAAGTAGAAATTTCCGGTTATATCACTTAGACGAGTACAAACCGCTCGAGCTACAATTTCTTCATCTATACGTTGTAAGATATGAGCAAAGATTTCTTCAGGATAGACATTTGTCATAATATCTAATACTCTAAGTGCTCTTTCTTTTTCTAGACCACGTTTTTTCACGAAAAACTCGACAGTGTCATCAATATCTGTTTCATGATTGTATTCTGATATTCCTTTCAAATCCAATTTATCTTCTATGTTGAATTTACTTGTCTCCAAATTAAAAATCCTATAAACTTCAGAAGTATAAGTAAATCCGAGCTTTTCAAAAGCTTCAATCGTTTTAGGCCATTGTTTTGATGCTATGGATCTGACTACCTTAACATCTCTTTTCTTTAGCTCTTCAATTGCTCTCTGATAAAGAAGCTCAAAAGCATCTTCAAATCCTGGCAATACTCGAGGATAACTCAAATCTGCTTTTATGATCCCATCAATTTCGCCTAAAACTCTGGTGAGAACATAACCTACCATTTCATCATCTTTGAAAGCATAAAATCTAGTTGTGGGATCAAATCCAGATTGGGAATAAGTCTCTTTTAGAGATTTCACAGGTGTCTGTGCTTCAAATTTCCATTCTTTAATTGCTTCTTTTCCTACTCTATATTGATCTTCTAGAAATTCTTCTTGATATGTTTTTATTGTATATTTCATAATTAAACATCCTGCTAATAATCCATTCTCTTTTATTTCGTTTGTACCCAAACATCATACCATTTTTTGAGAGTGAGTTCCTTCATTTCAACATCCCCTTTCTCTTCTTCATTAATAAGAAAGAAATCAAGGTTGTAGCATTTTTTGAGAATTTCTTTCTCAGACTTGCCTACCGAAGACATCTCAAGCATAGTTGATTTCACTAACTCAAAATAGGCTAAAATGTATTTTATTGGTTCTTTGTCACTAACTGGACCATGACCAGGCACGAAATAATCGACATCCATAGACAAGAATTCTTTATAGGTGTCAATCCATTTATCGGGATCACATGTTTCTTCTCCACCCCAGGGATAGGAACCGATGAATAGATTATCACCGCCAAATAAAACCTTGTAATTGGGGCAATAAATGTAAGAGGAACCTTTGGTATGACCGCCGGTCTGCTTAACAAGAACCTTAACATCACCATCAGAGATTTCCATTTGACCTTCAAAGGATTTATTCAAAGGAGTTAATTTTAAACCCTCTAAAGCCAAGGGATCATCAATACGTTTCTTCTGATTTTCAATAACTTCGTCAGTCCATTTAGGAATGCCAATATTAAGTCTTTCAAGAGTCCATTTGGAACCAATGATATCACAATCAGAAAAATGTTGATTACCAATGATGTGGTCTCCGTGATAATGGGTAATAAAAACAGTTTCAAATTTCTTCTTTGTTACTTTCTCTACTTCTTCCCTAAATTCCTTTATTTTTCTTAGATTCGTTCCAGTATCTATCATGATTAATTTTGTTGGGAGTTCTATTGCTCCAACAACTACATCGTAAAATAATTCATCAATCATTACAAAGATATTCTCACCAAATTTCTCATAAATCATTTTTATTCAATCCTTTTTACACTAGTTTCTTTCCAAGTTCGAATGCTTCTTTCAT
>JAGMDP010000177.1 GCA_023128635.1 Candidatus Heimdallarchaeota archaeon
TGAAAAAAATATATTGGAAGATTTATTAACTTTCTAATTATCCTTCTTCTGAGAAAAATGAAATATCGAAAAATGGGTAAACTGGATTTCAAAGTTTCTGCACTTGGTTTTGGTTTAATGAGATTACCAACTCGAGGTAATTTTATGCTAGGTAGGGTCAAAACAAAAGAAACTATAGAAATGATCAGAAGTGCAATAGATCAAGGTGTGAACTACTTTGATACTGCATATGTTTATCATTTAGGTGCGAGTGAGAAAGTATTAGGTCAAGCATTGCAAGATGGCTATCGAGAGAAAGTTCACATAGCAGATAAATTGTTCATGATGCTTGTGAGGAAACCTGAGGATTTTGATAAGCAATTAGCGAAACAACTCGAGAGATTACAAACAGATTGTATTGATTTTTACTTATTCCATGGATTAAACAGGAAAAAATTTGAGCAAGTTAAAAATATGAAATTATTAGATAAAATGGTTGAAGCAAGAGAAAAGGGACTAATAAAATATATTGGTTTTTCATTTCATGATACTCTGGCAGTATTCAAAGAGATAATTGATGCATTTGATTGGGATATGTGTCAAATAATCTATAACTATATGGATACCGGGATGCAAGCCACAACTGATGGGTTGAAATACGCTCATGAAAAAGGAATTGGCACTGTAATTATGGGACCTTTAAAAGGTGGATTGCTTGCTGATCCTCCTGAAGAAGCTACTGAGGTTATGAAACAAGCAAAAGTAGAAAAAACACCTGTCGATTGGGCGCTACAATTTCTCTGGAATTTACCCGAGGTATCAACGATAATAAGTGGTATGGAATCACAACAAATACTTGATGAAAATTGTAGCTATGCGGATAAATCTGGTGTTAATTCTTTCAGTAAAGACGATTTGATAGTTATTAATCAACTTGCTGAAGTTTACAAAAAGAAAATACTTGTACCATGCAATACTTGTCAATATTGTATGCCTTGCTCTTATGGAGTTAACATTCCAGACAACTTTGCTCTATTAAATTACTTCAGTCATGAAAAGGTAGGTTTTCGACGGTGGCGTGTAAGAAGACGTTATCGGAAAATGTTAGCATCTAAAACTGCTGATTTAGACCTTGAGAAACCAAATGGTAATGCAACATTTTGCACAGAATGTATGGAATGTATTGAGAAATGCCCTATGGAAATCATGATTCCTGATGAGCTTAAGAAAGTACATGCTATTCTCAGTGAGAAGAAAGAAATCTCAGAGTACTACTGAGTTCTTCCTACTTGCTCTTTTTCTTGAACAGAGTCATTCCTAGTATTAGACTGAATCCAAGAATCATTGAAATTATTGATAAACTTAATGACGGACCAAATTGCCCGGTACTTCCTAGGGTAGAAAAGATTGTACGACCAGGATTTTGGAATTCTATTGTACCGTTAATCATTGTTAGGTATACTTCAAGACCCTTTATTTCATCTGGATCAATAGTTAATGGATCATCAGATAATACTATAAGATCGGCAAATTTACCCACTTCTAATGAACCCAAGTAATCTTCTTGTTTGACTGCATAAGCTCCTTCTAAGGTCATCATTTTTAATGCTTGTTCAACTGAAATTGTATGTTCTGCTAACCAAGGGACAGGTGAATGGATTGTACCATTTACATCTATCGATTTTCTAGTAACTAGACCCCACATATGTAAGAATGGTTTGATAGTTCGATGACTACTAACACCATCAGGATCATAAAGTTGCCAAGTGAAATCAGTTTCTAGATAGGAGTGTAATCCTTCATCAGGAAGTGAATATCTGTTAACATACCACTCTAGAACAGTTTCATTAAACATTTCTTCATATTCTACTTGCCAATAGGTCGGAAAATAACCTCTTACTGAATGAATGGTATTTAGTGTCAATGCTTGTGCTATTAGATCTTCTCTTATGAAGCTGTTGTGTTCGATTTGATGTCGAAAATTATCATTTGTTTCTCCATCGAGTGCATATTCTATTGCATTTAAGACGGTTTCAGTACTTCGATCACCCATTGAATGAAAAGCACAACTAAAACCTTTATCATGAATTGTTTTAACAGCTGTATTTAGTACAGATTGATTGTAATAAAGATCACCGTAGACACTTGAACTTTGATAGGCTTCTAAGGCTTCTGGTGAGTATGGTACACTCATTGCGGGTAGACCTCGATTTCCCCCAGCTCCATCTGAGTATATCTTAATTCCTGGAACACGAAACTTTCTACCTGGATCCAAAATTGGATCTTTATCTGGATACCACCGCTCAACAACTCCTGACTCATTATTTTCATCAAGAAAAGCGTAGTTATAGATCGGAAAGACATTTAATCGAATTCGCAGTTCTCCATTTGCTTCAATATCGAGAATTGGTTGAATGTCTCTATCCCACCCATCAGCTCCTTTTTCATTCAGAGTTGTATAGCCATAAGCAATTGCGATTGCCTGAGCATCCTGCAGTGTTTCATATCCACCATAATTGGCTGACCACATTAAGTGAGTATGACCATCTATTAAACCAGGTATAATTGTATGCCCATTAGAATGGAGAGTGTATCCTTCCTCAGTTACATAGTTTGCAAGAATTTCTTCGGAAGTTCCAATTGCATATATCTTTCCATCTTTAATTGCAATAGCTTCTTCAAGGGGATTCGATTCATCTACAGTAATTATATTAGCATTGCTAAAAATATAGTCTACTTGCACTGCATCAACAGCTTTTGTTTGAATTATTAAAGAATTTGAGATAATTGGAATCAGTAATATGAAAAATAAAGATAAAAAGATTAGACATGATTTTAATTTCGGATTTACTATTTTCTTTATATTTCTAAAAATAGTCGACATACATCTAACTTGATATATTTCATTTTAATACTTTATTACTGTAAAATGAGTGGAAAATTAATAAATAGTTGAATATAAAAAAAGTCAACTCATAACAGGAGTATAGTAAAATGGTAATGGATGAAAATGAATTCGATTTTACTCAAGAACAATTAGATCTTGTTAAAAACCTAATTGAGAAATCACCAAAAGATGCCCCGGATTTCTATGAAGAAGGAGAATGCGAACAATTCTATATTCCTGTAGATGATGGAGAAATTCGCGTTTTTCATCGAAAACCTAAGAATATTACTGCGAAAAGACCGATTTTATTTATACCTGGTTATTCTACAACTCCCTGGTCTTGGAGAGGTTTTCCAAAACCAATACACAACAATACTGAATATTACTTTTTAGAGACAAGAGAAAAAGCATCAAGTAGAATAAAACGTAATAGGAAAACAAATCTCACTGTAGATCAAAAAGCAAAAGATGTAGCAGCGGCTATTAAGCACCTCGGCTTGGATAAAAGAGACTTTGTTCTTTATGGTACTAGCTATTGCAGTGGAGTGGTTCTCCAAGGTTTAATCCAGAAGTATTTCACTGCTCCAACAATTGTCGTTTTTGATCCATTATGCTTGTGGGCTTACAATAGAAGGGCTGTTAAATGGCTTCTACCTATTTTACCGCCATTCATCATGGGAGCTTTCCGATTTATATTTGCAAAGATCGTTTTAAGAACTATGAAGAATCAACATCAGAAAGAACGTATTCTGGATTTCATTAGAGGTGCAGAACCTTACAAATGGCGTAAAGCTTGCATGCAAAATTTGAATTTTAATATAACAGATCAACTTGATAAAATATCAGAAGAAGTTTTTGTAGTTCATGGTACAAAAGACAAATATCATCCTGGTCATGTTTTCTTTGATTACGCTAAAGACATGCCAAAAGGCAGATTCATTTATTTCAATTGTGAAAATGAACTGAGAGAAATCTTCAATGGAGTACTGGGTTCCGTTTTCGCTAATGTTACAAAAGAAAAGGGTTTACCCGATGAAATTGCTTCTTTAGAGATGGATCTAGAAAGAGAATAAAAGATTCAAACATCCGATAAAACATATTAGTATAGAAGTAGTTTATCCTTTATGAACCTAGAAAGAGTTGTTCTTAATTGTACGATTAATCCATTTGAGAATTTTCTTGAAGCTATTGTTTTGCTCAAGTTCAATGATGTTAATGAAAAAATCTCTTTGGTTCTAAATCCAAATCTTGAATGGAATAAAGTTCTTGTAAAGGTCAAAGATACATGGAAAAAAATAACACCTAAAGAAGGTATTTTGCCCGATGATTTTCTTTTGGAAATTGGAAAATTATGGGAGATAGATTTGACTGAAATATCTTCGAATTCACTTCAAGATAAAGTAGTGATAAAAGCAAGTTATAGTGGAAAGATTCTGAATTCAAGTTGGAATTTAAGTTATATAAAACCCGATTTTGTTGAATTAGCATCTTATGGTTTATGGTATCCGATTTCTCCTACA
>JAGMDP010000178.1 GCA_023128635.1 Candidatus Heimdallarchaeota archaeon
ACATTCTTTCCAGGGAAGGAAATACTTACTCAGGTTTCAGATGGGCTTGTACAATGCATTACTAGTGCAGGAAACCGTTTGTCTAGAAATGAGTTAGAGGATTTGGCAACAAGAATTGATGAGTTTATACATTTCACAAATGAATTCGAAATTCAACATAAACTTACAACTTGTCAAGGGAAAATTTTTCAATATATTGCCGGTCATAGAATGAGAGAAGGGTATAGTCCCGATGGGAAAATACAGAAAAAATACAAATAATTTCACTTGTTTTCTATAATTTGGTGCATAATACTCTCAAGATGAGCAATTTGTATTATACCTACTAACTGACGTCCAGCAACAAGAATGGTTGGCAAAGCAGTTATCCCATATGCTTCAGCAATATTAGGATCCTTTTCAGCATCTATTGTCTCGACTTCTAAAGCGTATTTCTTACCAACTTTCTCAATATGATTTAAGGCCACTTTAGACCAAGCATCACCTTTCTTAACAAAAAACAAAATCTTTGTAGCTATTTCTTCTAGAATTTTAGGAGAAATATCTGGTGTTGGTATTAAACCACTAACAATTTCTTGGATGATAAGATTGAAAGCAGCATCTACATTTGTATCTGTTTTTGCACTTGTGAAAATTAAATTAGCTTTTGCAGCCGGTGTATCCCCCAGCTTTTTAACGTTATAAGCTAAAGGAAGATGATTTGTTTTTGCTAAATCTAATTTTGTGCCAACAACAATGACCGGGACGTCTTTGCCATTTGCTTCCTTTAAATCATCGTACCACCCAGGCAAGTTGTTAAAAGTTTCTTCTTTAGTTAAATCATAAGCAAGGATAGCTCCAGAAGCTCCTTGTAAATATCTCAAACCAATTTTTCTTCTGCTTTGTTGGCCAGCTATATCCCAAATCATTAACTTAACTTTAGCGCCAGGATACTCGAAAGTTCTTACATAGAAATTAAGACCAAGAGTAGTCATGTAATCTTTCTTAAAAGAATCAAAAATGTATCTTTGTACTAGACTTGTCTTACCAACTCCTGGATCTCCAAGTAAGACAATTTTTCTTTGAAACATTTTTGACATTATATAATAACCTCTGAAAGATTCATGTTCAATGTTCCTTTTGTAGGTTTTTATTTGTACAACGAGTAAGCTTAAAGAAAAACATTTAGAGTTTTGTTATCACTTCGTTTCCATTCTTAGTAAGAATAACAGTATGCTCAGCTTGAGCAACAGGAGTTTGGCTTTTACTTACAAGCATAGGATATCGATTTAATGTTTTGAATGAAATAAGTTCCTTTAATGCTTCAAAAAGTCTAGTCTGAGGGAATAATCCTTCTAACCATCTTAAAGCAAATGGTAATTTATTATATTGTTCAATTTCTTTTAATAAGATCTTCCCATCTTCTGATTTTGCCTTCTTTCCGATTTGTGAAAAGATGAAACTATAGGATTCATCATAGATTTTTTCATCTCCTTCTGATGTTGTTACGAATGGCTCTATAGCTAAAACTTGACCTTGTTTTAATTTTGAGCCAAAAAGATCTAAGGTTGGTTTATAATTAGGTATACTAGTACCTGTATGAAGTGTCCATCTTTCGATAACATGTCCTGTAAGATCTGTTATTGGAACTAAGCCTTCGTTTCTTATGGTATTCTCTATTACTTCCCCTATATCACTTGGTCGTACACCTGGTTTAATAAAATCAATTGCATTCTGAAGTGCTAGTTCAGCAGTTTTCTTTAATTTCTGATAAGTCTTTGTACCACCAACAAGAAATGTCTTAGCATGATCAGAGATATAACCATCGATGTGAGCACCTAAATCAATTTTAACAATAGCTCGTTCAGGAATTTTTAATTCATCATCAATTGGAGAAGTATAATGAGCGGCAATTTGATTTATAGAAATATTGACAGGAAAAGCTGGTCTTGCCCCCAAACGAATTATTTCCTTTTCTAAGGCTTCACAGATAGTGAGGAGTTTTCTACCTTTAGAAACCATTTTCTTAGCTTTTCGCATAACTACTACAACAATTTTCCCAGCTTCTCGATACTTCTCAAGCTCTTCATCTGTTAATTGTGACAACTAAATATTCACCTTTTTTTAATCCATAGAATATTGAAAACTCAAGTTATTTAGTAGTTGTGATTATTTAGAATTACTCCAGAAAATTCACTTCTGAAAAAGACCCCTAAACCAACTCCAAGCTATCCCGAAGAGTCTTTCAAGCTCATACTTTGCGGGAATGTGCCAGGTTACCCAAGCAGGATATGGGTATTGTTTGATAGCTTGCAAGAGGAATAAAGCAAACAAAGCAAGGGAGAATATGATTAACAGATAATCCCACCACTTCATTTTCAAAGAATACAAGTAGGTTCGCTTTTTAATTGCATTCCAACCTCGAGATTCTATTGCTTCAGCTAATTGCCAAGAGCGCCTCATTGCTGAGGCGAAAATAGGAATGAGTAAGGGAAGCATTTTCCTAGCTCTTTTGAAAATATTTCCTCTATCTATTTGCAAACCACGTGATTTCTGAGCAGCAAAAATAATTTCTGTTTCTTTAGCTAAAGTTGGTATAAATCTATAAGCAGTACTGACGGCCCAAGCAAAGGCATAGGGTAATCCAAATTTCCTCAGCATCTGAGCAAGATCATCTGGTGAAACAGTTTGGAAATATAACCCAAAAATAGCAGTTAGTACTATTAACCTCAAAACAATGACAAATGCAAAAGTTGTTGGATACTCGGTATTTATAACTAAAGCATCAACTATTATGATAATTATCAAAAGAGGAAGAAGAAGCAGAAGAGTTTTCAACCATTTTCTCAGAAAATTACCCATGAGCACTAAAGGAATTATAATACCAAGTAAAATAAGTAAAGGAACCAATTCCCGGAATAAAATAGCAATACAGGTTACAACGATAATGAAAAGCATCTTCCCTCGAGGATCAAGATGATGTAGTAGTGATTTCTGTAAATCATAATTAAAATATTCTAGTATTTTCATACTCATCGTATTTACCCTCACTTTTCTCCTTTCTGCAGAATTTGCTTTAGATTTTCAACAAGCTCCATAGAATTGTAACTTAATGGGAACTCATCGAAACGCTTTCTCAGATTAGTAGCTAGATTCAATAAAACAGGTTGCGCTAAATCGGATTTTTCAAGGAGAGTTTCGTCACTGAATACATCAAAAGCACTTTCATCTTTAATGATCTCACCATGAGATAGAACAATAATTCTCTGTGCAAAATCCAATATGAAATTAAGATCATGAGACACAACAATAACTGTAATACCTTTTTCTGAAAGGCTTTTAAGAAAATGTCCTAATCTTTTTTTCTGACGATAATCTTGACCAAAGGTTGGCTCATCTAAGACTAATATGCTTTGATTCATGGTTAAAACTGAAGCAATGGAAACAAGTCTTCCTTCTCCACCAGATAATTCAAGGGGATTTCTCTCAAGTAAATGAGTTATTCCAAAATGCTCAGCAATTTCTTGTATTTTCTCTTCGATTTCGTTGGGATCTGAACCCAGATTTTTAGGTCCAAACTCAAGTTCTTTCATTACTGTCTCAGCAAATAATTGGTGATTAGGATTTTGAAAAGCAAGGCCAACTGTCATAGCCATTTCAGAAAGTGGTTTTTTAACAATGTCTTCATCTTCAATTTTGACTTCACCGATTGTCGGTCTTAATAGACCATTAATGTGTTTTAGAAGGGTTGTTTTTCCAGCTCCATTTTTACCAACAAAAGCAACAAACTCACCCTTTTCAATTTTGAAAGTGAGATTGTTTAGAACAGTAATTCCTTTCTTGTCATAGCTAAATGAAACATCAATAAATTCGATCACTTTCTCTCACCCTCCTTACTAAATATAGACATGAAATCGTTGGTAGTTAATGGGACAGAATCTCTTTTAGAGAGAAAGGAGTAATGCTCAGATAAAGTCGAGAAATTTTTGGTTTCTTCTTGAAGTTTCAAGTAAATTGCGGGAATTTTTGGTAAAAGTTCTTTAGGATAATTTTGATTTTCTAATACCTCTTGAGGTTTACCAAAAGCTTTCAAGTAGCCATTTTCTATGTAGGCCATTTTATTTGCAAAGTGAATGCATCTATCCAAGCGATGCTCTGAAATTATGATTGTCTTATGATATTTTTGATTGAGCTCGTATAATTTAGTTAATAATTCATTAGCGCTTTTAGGTGAAAGATGAGCAGTAACTTCATCTAATACAAGAATAGGAGGATCAAGTGCTAATGCAGCAGCAATAGCTGCTAGTTGTTGTTCTCCTCCTGAAATGGCAAATGGTGATTTGAACCTAATTTTTTCGATATCTAGTAAGGTTACTATTTCATCAATACGGGCTATCATTTCATCTCTAGGAACACCAAAATTCTCTAAGGGAAATGCAATTTCTCGCTCAATAGTCAGATTAGATAATTGATTTTCAGGATTCTGAAATACAAATCCCACTGTTTTAGCCAAAAGAGCAGTGTCTTTTTCAGTTACTTTTTCACCATAAACACTTACATCTCCACCAAATGAACCTGCATAGAAATTCGGAACAAGACCATTTATAGTTTTTAACAGAGTAGATTTTCCTGATCCGCTAAAACCTACTAATAAAAGAAAATCACCTTCATTAATATCAAGTGAAACATTAGTTAAAGCATGAAATGAACTACTGCGATACTTGTATGTTACCCGATTGATTTGTACCACTTTCTTAGGCAAAAATAATCCTCCATCAAGTTTCGCTTCTAGTTTTCAGTAAAAGGTTCTTTATAAGCTCTAGAGCTGATTTTTTTAGTTTCTCTTCATCAACTTGCATAGGTATATTCAATGCTGCTGCTGTTGAATGACCTCCTCCATCACCGTTGAATTCAACACTTAATTCCTTCATGATATCTTTACCAAAATGGATGTCAGTTTTACGATAAAATGCGCGAGTTGCTCTTACATTGAGTCGTGTTTCTTTAGATCTTGTAGAATAGACTAATGCAACATCTGCTCCTAAATCCAACATAGCACGTGCTGAAGAGCCTTCATAAGATCCTACTCTACTCCAAATTATAATCCAATCCTGTAATTTTTCATAATAGATTCTCGAAGCACATTTAATTCTCGCAATCCGTTCTGAATCCTCAAGTCGCTTCTGAATTAGACTTACTGATACATCATAATCTACTCCCTGCTGAAACATCTGATTCACAAGGTCGAGAGTTTTTTGATTTAGTGAATAAAATCTCCGACTATCATAAAGAATACCTGAAAGCAGAATATTGAGGAGGTTTTCTGGAGGTTTTAATGAAAGTTCAAGAATTATTTCCAAAACCATCTCTGCAGTGGAAGTTCTATTTTCATCAATATATGCTATAGAGGTATTTGATTCAGCAAAATCAGTGCGAGAATGATGATCGATAAGAATAATGTTTTTTTTATCATGAGATTGTATTAATTCTAGAAATTTCCCTAATTGACTGGGGACATTAACATCAACAATTATTATAAGATCATATTTGTTTTTTGTCTCAACTTTATATGGTTTATCAAAATATTTCATCAATTTAGAAGTGTGTTTACTAATACCATCTACTAAAACATCAACATTTGTGGGTGAATGTAATTCATTGACAATAAATTCCATCCCAAAAGCAGAGGCAATTGAATCAGGATCAATACTAGAATGCCCAACAATGGCTATGTTATCAAAATTCCCTTTTTTCATTCTTTTCAGGAATTTTCTTTTTATGCTCAACTGGAAAAATTCTCCTTTAGTATTTTTTCCAGTTCAATAAACGTTTTGTCCATTGTTTCTTGAGTGATTGTTTCCTCATCAAGACCAAATCGAGGAGGTAAATCTAAATTGATATCAATATCTATCCTGAGATCTTCATTCGAATTATCAATATCAATAGCAATATCATATTGGTCTATATTGTGTTGGGGAATCTTCTCACTGAGGAATTTTCGAATTAATTGTAGAACCACATCGGATAATTGTTCAATATCTGACTCAGTGAGTTCTCTTAAACCAACAAAAGTTGTTTGGGGACTTTCTTCATCACTCAAAAGAATCACCCAAAAATCTAAAAAAACTATTTTTCACCAGATTCTAAAGCAACCTTAATCTCTTTTTCAAGGCCTTCAAATTGCTTCTTAATCTTTTCGTAGCTTTTTTCAGCAAGCTTTACTCGGGTATCATAAAGATCCTTTTGTTCAGCAAGCTTTACTTTGGTTTCTTTAATTGTACTTTTAACAAGAAGTCTACCAATACTACGATAACATTCTTCATTATCTGGTAATTCTTCAATTTCTTTTAGAGCTTTATCAATGTCAATTTGTTCAAGTTTTACAGCTTGTATTTGTTGTTGAAGGGATCCCATTTGCTGTTGCAAAGATTGGTATCTTTTTATTTTATCTTCTAATTGTGGACTAATGCCTTTTGACACAATTTTTCCTCCGATTTTGTAGTAATTCAACAACTTTGTGAAGGTTTAAAGAAACTTTCGGTTAAATCCATAAAGTATGAATTTTTTATTTGCGAGAAAGTAAAAATTGATTTTAATTAATTCTATGACAATCTAAAATCTTTTAACCTACTTCACTAAAATTAAAGAAAAATATAACAAACTCAAGACGGAACCTGAATAAATGACACTATACGTTGCATTTGTACTACATATTTATCAACCACCCACTCAAACACCTGCGATTCTGAAGCAAATAATCAAAGAATCTTATCTACCACTATTTGAGGCAATAGCAAAAAATCCTGAAACAAGAATAACTTTCAACATAAATGGTTCACTAATAGAATTGCTAGATTTATATGAAGAAAACAAATTACTTGACACAATAAAATCTCTTGTAACAAAAGAACAGATAGACTTGATTGGTTCCAGTTGTTATCATGCTATTTTACCGTTAATACCTCAAGAGGAAATAATCAGACAGATAAATCTCAACGAGGAAATATACCGGAAGGTTTTTGGAGAAAATGTCTTCAAACCACAAGGTTTCTGGTTACCGGAAATGGCCTATGAATACGGGGTAATAGAGCCATTAATAGCTGAAAATTACGAATGGACAGTTATCTCGAGTGTAGCAACACCAGAAGTTGAACTCCCAGACGACTTTATACCATTTGTTAAGCCAAATTTCAAGATTTATTTTAGAAATGATTTACTATCAAATTTAATTTCATTTAAGAATCCAACAGTAGAAGAATTTTATCAAGAATTAAAGGGAACAAAAAATCCTGAAAATGATGATTATTATGTTATTCTAGCAATGGATGGGGAAACTTATGGTCACCATATCAAGGGTTTGATTGAGAAGTTTTTCGAACCATTAATTGCTAAGATAAATCAAGATTCAGATGTTAAACTAGTTAAGATTTCGGAGATACCTCAATACTTCTCTCAAGAGAAAAAAGTAAATCCTGTGCCAAGTACTTGGTCAACAACTGCAGAAGATTTACAACAAGGAGTGCCGTTTCCTCTGTGGTCTGACCCAAATAACCGGATACACGATTTACAATTGACTGTTATGAATCACACTCTTTTTCTAGTTGGGAAAGCTCAAAGATATTTCAATAATAATCATAAACAACCAAAGGAAATTGTTACAAGATACGAAAATGCCCGGACATGGTTAGACAAAGGATTGCATAGCTGTCAACTATGGTGGGCTTCAGGAAGACCTTGGTATTCTTCAGAAATGATCCTTAAAGGATTAAATCAATTGATTCTTGCTTCATCTGAAGCTCTAAAAGTTGTTTTGAAAAATTGTACAGATAACAATGAAATAGAGACAGTAAAAAGAGTCTTTAATGAGATTTTTGAAGCCCAAAAAGAAATTTACCTTTCTGTTTAAACATGAATTACTTCTTCTTCTTCTTATATTTGAGTAAATCTTCTTTAGTTTTCCAGAAATGATCTTTCCATTCATCACGGACATTTTGATAAACCTTGATGGTGTGATCAGCAATAATAGACCAATCATATACGTGTTTTAGCTTGTCAATAGCATTTGAGACAATTCGTGTTCTTAATGTTTCATTTGTAAGTAATTCTATAATAGAATCAGCCAAGGCTTGAGAATTATCTGCTGGAACTTTCATTCCTGTCCATTGATGATCCACAATCTCTGATAAACCTCCTACGTCAGAAACAATAATAGGAGTTTCTGTAGCCATCCCTTCAAGAGCAACTATCCCAAATGGCTCATACGTTGATGGGACAACCAAAATATCTGATACATTGAAATATGCTAGGAAGTCCTCTTCAGGCAAGTATCCGGTGAAAAGAACCTTTTCTTCGATGTTCAATTCTTTAGTTATACGTTGTAGTTCATTTCTATGCCAACCTTCTCCAGCAACAACAAATTTTGTGTTAGGCATTTTCTCAAGAACAGGTTTAACCGCACCAAGTAAAACATTGACACCTTTCTCAGGTACTAATCTTCCAATATACGCAACAATTTGCTCTTCAATTAACGCATATTTCTTATGATGCTTTACTGCATCTCCTTTTGAGAGCTTGACAGAGAAATCATCAAATCTAACACCATTGGGAATGATGGTCATCTTATCATTTGGGAATCTAAAGGAGAAGTGACATAGTGACTGCATGTATTGACTGCAAACAATATTGTGCCATGCTTCTTGAATGAGAAAGTTCTCGATCTGATCAATCATGTGTTGACCATCGTTGAAAAGACCATTTCTTCGACCTCGTTCTAAAGAATGAATGGTAGCGATCAAAGGTTTTCTGAATAAATGCTTCAAGCCAATAGCTGCAGAAGCAACTAACCAATCATGAGCATGGATTACATCTATATCATGTTCATTGATAATCTCTATAGCTTTCTTTTCCATTAAGACATTCATATTCAAATCCCATTGTAAAAATTCTGGGGCAGGGATTTCATAAGCATCAAAACGATGGACATGAACTCCATCGACTAATTCATAATCAGGAGCTCCCGGAAAACTGCAAGTAACGATATGAATAGTGTAACCTTTCTTAACTAGCATTTTCGATAAATCATAAACGTGAGAAGCCAATCCTCCAACTTTAAAAGGAGGAAATTCCCAACTTAGCATTAGCACGTTTAGAGACATTTTACTTTTTACCCTTCTTTTCTTCTTCTAATTCAGCTTTTTCAACCATTTTCTGATAAATTGAGTAAACATTTTTCGAGTAATTTATGTCAATTAAGGGCTGCAATAACACTTTTTTCTCATCAATTTCATAATCACTATGTAGAATTTTCATTACATCTATTGAATCTGCAAGAATAAAATCTAATTCTTTCAGGCTCTTTTGCTCTACTTTTTTAATCCCATCATTATGGGGAGATGAAGATGCATCTCGAGTTAATTGAACAGATGAAGCAGTATACAGCTTTGCAGTATTCAAACTTGATCCCCAAGGAATCAATAAAGGAAGTGTTTGCCAATTAAAGAAATGAATCACATCAATTTGCTCTTTCTGTAAAACAGAAGTAATAGCACTTTGATAGGCAGGTTTCAAATTCATAATAGTTGAAAAAGGTGAAATATTATTTGGAATATGATTTGGAATACGAGTAACAATAA
>JAGMDP010000179.1 GCA_023128635.1 Candidatus Heimdallarchaeota archaeon
GAATAGTGTCTTACAATTACTGAAAGGTTGCCTTCTTCTGGTTCTGTTAAAGTTACTTTCAGTAAAATATCATTACTATATTCATGCAAATACCATGTGGTATGCTCAAAGTTTTCTTGAAAACAGATTCTAGCATAATTCCATCTTACCTTTATTATTGAGCTAGTTATGTTTCCATGAAATACAACGGAGAGTAGGTTTAGTGTATCTACAGCAGTCACTTTGTAAATTGTGGTATTATCTTCATTTAATTGAAGTTCGTAAGTAAAATCTACGTAATTATCAAAGCTAATCTCTATGTCCTCGGATGTCTCTATCCATAAAAAGCCCATCTGTATACTATCTATATCAAAGTAAATTCGCCGTGTTGAGTTATTTTCTAGAAAACCAAACTCTATTGTTTCACCGAAAACCTTAGGAATGGTTGTCATTGTTAAATTATAGATCTCAGTTTTCCCCAAGTTTCCGCAAGTATCAGTAGCTAGTACATAAAACGAGAATTTTTGATCTCGTATTAGACTTGAGAATGTCTCAACATAAGTATCATCAATTTTAGTCGTTAGTATTTCCAAATTCCATAATGGATCAGGATTAGTTGTAAGATCAGCTTCAGTCCAGACAATTTGTGTCATTAGTATCTCTGAGAGATCTTTTGGTGTTGCACTAATTTCTAAGGAATAAGTGCCATCTAGTTCTTCTATAATTAAAGTGGAAACGCTTATTGATGGAGGGGCTAAATCAACTACAAGATAGATTGAATCTTGAGTAGAGTGCTCTATGGCTCCTCCTGAATCGTTTTCTGTCCAAGTTATAGTAGCTTGTAAATCGGCAAAAAATTCTCGAGTTAATGATAATGTCATGTCTTCAATTATATCTGGCAAATTTATCGGATCAGGACCACTATTGAGTTCTCGCAAGTCAACCATTTCACCACCAGTTCCTTCCGCTATTTCTGTGAATTGATCTTTAACATTACCATCCGCTTCTTCTGTTAAAACGGAATTAATTTGTACTCCCATGGTATTTAATGTTGAAACAATTGAA
Source organism: Candidatus Heimdallarchaeota archaeon (assembly GCA_023128635.1). The sequence goes on from JAGMDP010000179.1 coordinate 1,045, forward strand.
TCCAATGAACCGGCATTGACATAAATTCCAGAATCACAGTCTTCATCACCAACTATTATGATTAATTTTGAAGCAGATTCTCGCCAATCCCAAGTACTTGCTAAATAAAGAGCATCCCCCCATGGTTCAATGCTACCACTAGCAGTTAATTCATTTATGAAATTATTAATGACATGAAAATTATCTGTGAATTCAATATAATTTCCAGGGTCTAGAGTAGGATTTTGATCATATTTGGACCAACCATAAACTATCATTCCAATCCTAAGTGAACTAATTGATTGAGTAAGACGATCGGTTAAAGCTAAAAACTCAGACTTTACTTGAGCTATTTCGTTACCCATTGACCCACTCGAATCAAAACAAAGACATAAATCAATTACAGCTGGAGGGTTTGCTGAATTCAATAGTGTTTCATTTAATGAAACTTCGATATTAAAACTAGTAGTTGCCCCAGGATTCAAAAGAGATAATTCTTGATGAGTATTATAAGTTGAAGTAAACTCGGCAAATTCACCATCTAAACTAAAATCTACTGCAATATCACTTGCGGAATTAATCCCATTATTGCTCATAAAAAGAGTACCTAGTACTCCACCATTTACACCAATAGTAGTTTTATTTGTAGTAAGTGATACGTTAAAATCATCAAAACTATCAGTGGAAAAGTCAACCTCAGAATAATTGTCAGCAACTTCGCTATCAACGAAATTTAGACAAAAACTAGAAAAAAATAAAACGATTATCAAAACGGTAATCAAATCTTTTTTTTGCATTTTTCTTTTCATCCACCCAACTTAATGGTTTTGCTGTCCATACCGCTTAGGTACAAACAACAAATATACTATAGAGAAGAAATTACTTAAGCAAAGTCGAACAAAAGTTTGGAAACAGTTTTGCAACAATTTAGAGAGAGTTTTGATGAGAAATAACAGAAAATCTGAAAGAAGTAAAAAATTAATAAGAAAAATAAAGAAAAAGGGAGAAAGAATGTGTTTTATTACATTGGTTCAAAATCTTCTTTACCTGCTCCGCAAATGGGACAAACCCAATCGGCTGGCAAGTCTTCAAAAGCAGTTCCTGGTGGGATGTTAGCATCAGGGTCGCCTTTTTCTGGATCATACTCATATCCGCAAACAGTACATTCGTATTTTTTCATTCTAACTGTTTCTCCTATCAATTATTCCTACTTGTTTTCGGAATAATTTTGTTGATTTGACCTTCTAAAACCATCTATAAAAAAGTAGTGCTTTATCAGTTAATGATTTGCTATTTTATACGCCCCTTTTTCCTCGTGGTTTTTCGTCGGTTATTTATAGCTTTTAATATAAAATTTCGGAGTGTTTTATTGAGTAAGTCTAAATTTGATGAAATACTGGAGTTAATGAACTTGAAGATCTGTATGATCACCGACACCTACCATCCTAGTTTCGATGGCATTGTTCGTTACTTGGACTACTTGATTCCAGAACTCATCAAAAAGGGTCATGAAGTTACTCTTGTTTGCCCTCACTTTCGTGGTGAGAAACACAGTTCCTCTCCTCAACCTGGTTTTACTATCATTCGTACTTGGACTACTCGATTCAAAATCAATGTCTATCATTTTGCTATGCCTGATTGGCGTTTAGTCCGCGCCATTCGAAAGTCAGATATTGTCATTCTCCACTCCCTAATGCCTTTAGGAACTTTTGGTGGACTGCTTGCTAAAGTTTTTCGCAAAAAGGTTGGGCTATTTTGTCATCATGACGAAAGAGTAATTCTTCAAGACATTATACATCTTCCTAAGTTTCTTGTTCGCTTTCTCTTCTGGTTGATAAGAAAATACTACACGAAAATTGTGAATGTTTTCTTCTGTGCTACGGAACGTTTTCGTCGTAAGCTTATTTGGTTTGATGCCCCTGAAGATAGGATCTTTCGAGCCCCCTTTGCTATTGATAAGAAATCTTTTCATCCCAAACCGGAAACTAATCTACGAAAACGACACGAACTCCCAAAGAACGCTGTTATTTGTAGTTACCTGGGTCGTTTATCTGTAGAGAAGAATGTAGATAATATTATCAGAGCAATGGATGACGCCATGGATGAAATACCCAACCTATTTAGCATGATTGTTGGAGGAGGACCTGATAAGGAGAAAATCCTCAACCAGCGACGTAGAAACGAAGAGAGATTCATCTTCACTGGTTTTATTCCTGAAGAGGAGCTTCAAAGCCACTATGCAACTAGTGATATATTTGTAACCCCAACACTTAATGAAAGCAGTTGCTTCACAGTTTTTGAAGCAATGACTTGTCGAGTTCCAATCATTACTTCTGAGAAAGACCATGATCCAGATATTGTCCACAAGGATAACGCTTTACTCATCTCTGATGTTCTTGATCATAATGAAATTAAAGAAAACATACTTCTCCTAGCTAAAAATGAG
>JAGMDP010000018.1 GCA_023128635.1 Candidatus Heimdallarchaeota archaeon
TATTCAGGGTCTTCTAGGTACTTCAAGGTTGAAAATGGAATGATTCCTGCATCTAACCAACAATCACCAACTTCGGTTACTTTGGAAACAATTTTGTCACATTTCGGACAATTAATTTTCACATCATCTATCCATGGTCTATGTAATTCTTTCAAATTGTCTAAACCATCAACTGCTTTCTCGAATAATTCTTCTTTAGTACCAATAACAGTGAGTTCTCCACAGCTTTTGCATTCAAAGAAAGGTAAAGGTAATCCCCAGTATCTTTTTCTTGATATACACCAATTACCCATGTTGTTTAACCAATCTATCATGCGTTTCTCATAGAAGCTTGGAACCCATTCTACCTTAGTTGTCGCTTCTTTCAATAATGGTCTTATTTGTTCAGAATCGATGAACCATTCTTGTACTAATCTAAATACCAGTTCTTCATGGCATCTCCAGCACGTTGGGTACCTATGGGTAAACTCTTCTGTTTTAAGCAAAAGCTTTCTTTTTCTTAATGATTCTACAACTTTCTCCGAAGTTTCAGTAACAAATAATCCTCGAAACTCATCAAATTCTTTTAGAAAGATTCCATAGTCATCTATAGGGGAGATTATAGTGAGCTTGTGTATTTTACTCAATTCATAATCTTCAGCTCCACAGCCAGGAGCAATATGAACAAATCCTGTGCCTTCCTCACCAGAGACTTCTATCCATTCGATCACTCTATGCTTAACTCCTTTCTGAGCTGAGAGATGACTGAATGGTGATTCGTATTTCAAACCTACGAGCTCTTTCCCTGGAAAAGTATCCAGAACTTTATAATCATCATTCAATAGCGAAAGCTTTGATTCAACTAAGTATAATGTTTCGTTATCCTTCAAAACTTTGCAGTAAGTTAGATCAGGATGCACCGCCACTGCTGTATTCGCGGTTAAAGTCCACGGTGTAGTTGTCCATATAAGCAAAAAGCTCTTTTCTTGTTCTTTCTTTTGTTGAGATACCAATGGAAATTTAGTAAAGACCGCTGTATGCTGCATTTCCTTGTATGAATCGTGTTGTTCATGTTGAGATAATGATGTTCCACATCTAGTACACCACGGCATTGGAAAGTTACCTTTGATTATCCAATCCTTCTCATGACATTTTTTAAGAAAATACCAAATATACGAAATGTTAGTATCAGTATGAGTAAAGTAGGAATTATCCCAATCCATGAATTGTCCGAGTCTTTTTGACTGCTTAGTTATAAGTTTAGAATAGTGATCAATTCGTTCCTTGCATTTATTTGAAAAATTCTCCAAACCAAATTCTTCTATAGCTTTCTTAGAATTCAGTCCAAGATCTTTTTCAACTTCAACTTCTACCCAAAGCCCTTGACAATCAAATCCGTTTTGAAATCTTTGTTCATATCCCTTCATAGCCCAGTATCTTTGTATAAGGTCTTTTAATGAACGACCCCAAGCATGATGTAATCCCATGGGATTATTAGCAGTAATTGGGCCATCTATAAAAGAATAATGCTTTGTGGATTGACTATTTTTTTCAACTAACTTCTCAAAAACTTTGTTTTGTTCCCAAAATTCAAGTACATCCATTTCAAGTGCGAGTAGATCTAAGCTTGAAGTGACCTCTGGGAAGAGTTGACTGTTCTGCTCTTTCATGAGCTCTTGTTTCCTTTCATTATTTCTAGTTTCTAATAAAGTGATTCCTCATTTAAATTTAGACCCCTAAAATTAGTAGAGAGATGATTATAGTTTACACTAGGTGATTTCCAGAATAAGAGTTTATGTCTGGGATATAATTTCTTGATCCCTCATTTTGTCACCTGTGCATATAATATCTTCATTCTAACTGAAGAAATCGAAATTTATAAGGATTTCCAAAAGGAGCTGTAAAATTCTTTTTTTGTTTTTGTCAGCCCAAAAATAGCAAATGAAACCCTTTATAAATCATTAATAAGGGTTTATTTATAAATAACCCTTTATAAAGGATAACTAGTTTATAAATGAATTAACATTTAGTCCCTTAATCAGGAGATTAAACCTATGGTTAAAATAGAATACACTATCCAAAATTGTGTAGCATCAGGAAGCGTAGAAACTTCTAGAATTGACTTATATGCACTTGCTGATCGACTAGCTGAGAAACCTGAATACTTTGTATCATATGAACCAGAGAAATTTCCAGGACTTGTCTTAAAAATCCCAAAACCAAAAGTAAGTTCTCTTATTTTTGCTTCCGGTAAAATGGTTATTACAGGAGCGAAAAGTGCAGATATGCTTCATGTAGCTGCAGATGAAATTGTTAAAGTTCTCAAAGCTGCTGGAGCAAAGATTACTGGGAAACCATCAGTTACTGTTCAGAATATCGTAGCATCTGGGAACATCAATGCCATTATAAATCTAGAACTTGCCTCAATTATGCTCGAAGGTAGCATGTATGAACCAGAACAATTTCCAGGTTTAATATATCGAATCAGAGAACCAAAAACAGTTTTATTATTATTCCAGAGTGGCGCTTTTGTTTGTACTGGTGCTAAAAAAGAAGAATTCGTTAGTGAATCAACAAGGAAAACTTATGAAATACTCAAGGAAGTAGGTGCATTAGAGGAAGAATTCTGATTTAGTTTTTTCCTCTTTTCAGTTTATTTTTCTATATTAGACAAGTATTTCAAGAAAATCTATTTCTTAAAAAAAAAGATAGTATAAATTATACTATATTAGAATATCTTGATTTCATTTTATTTTTCCCTCCATTTTAAAAGAAAAAAGAATGAAAAAGAGGTTACTCTTTTCATTTATTCATAAAATCTTTATAGGCTTTAAAGACGAAATTAAATCCGCCTGTTTCTTCCCCTTCATTGATAGTAATGGTTTGAGGTGCTTCTCTGAATTCTTTGTCAATTAAATCTGACTTAATTGCTCCGAAGAATTTTTCCTTTGGTCGGGCTTTGTTGCCAATCCAAGTGTAAATCATCATAGCTTCTTTGCCCATTAGGCCTGCTACAACAAAGACATCATTTGAATCTAATGATTTTTTAGAGAATTTCACTTTTTTATAGTCGATATCGTTGCCCTTTTGTTGAACTCTTATCATTCGGAATTGCGGTTTAAATCTGGTATCTACATGAATGAGCATGGAAGGTGTATCTCCTTCTACGACTTTGAAATTTGGTCCTAAAGCTCTTAGCAATTCGGGTTCTTCTTCTCCTTCGAAAACTGAATCAACTTTTGGTATTCCTCTACGTTTCATGTCTAATTCTTGTGCAGATTTCGCTGCGATGAATTTTTCATCAACTTGAGATCCTTTCCCAATCCAAATCCAGATGGTTTTACCTAAGTCGATAATGTATGAATCTCCAGTGTTAAATTTAGGCTCTTTAATAGGAATCAATTCTTCTTTATTAATTTGATAAATTATCTTATCTTCTACCAATTGTTTCACCTTTGAGAAAATTCGATATAGAACGTGAAACACAAGTACTAAAAAAGTCTTTCACAATAGACATGATTATCACATTTAAGATTTTAACGCAAAAAAAGATTAGTTTAGATAATTAGTTTTATTTATTTCTCCTTCGAATCTTGACTGGATTAAACTTTTAAATATTGGTTAATATGTTTAGCATATTTAAAGAACTTCTAGTTGCAATTTGTTTGGTGTGTTTGTTTGGAAATTCGAGTAAAAACCCCTTGTCGATTACATTTTGGTTTAATTGATTTAAATGGTCAATTAGGCAGAATAAATGGTGGATTGGGTGTTGCCTTAGAACAACCTGGATGGGAAATAAAAGGATGGATTACTGAGAATAACAACGATAAAATTTCTTTGTCTCCTTCTTTGATTTCTATAATCAAAAGATTCGATGAATATTTCAAAACAACAACCATTGATATTGATTTCAAAGTACATGAGAGAATTCCTCAACATGTTGGATTAGGTTCCAATACTCAATTTTCGTTGGCGGTAGGGATTATATTAACAAAAATACATAACATTGAAACCTCTGTTGTAGAAATCGCAAATGCGATTAAAAGAGGTGGAACAAGTGGTATTGGTGTTGCTGCATTTGATAAAGGCGGTATAATTCTTGATGGAGGGCATACATTTGGAAAAGGTAAACAAACAGAGTCTTTCAAACCATCAAGCATATCAGCTGCCTCACCTCCACCAGTTATTTTTAGGCAAAATCCTCCGAGTAACTGGCAATTCGTTTTATTGACACCGAAAACGAAACAAGGAGCATATGGCAAAGAAGAAATCGATTTGTTCAGTGATAATTGTCCTATACCTGCTATAGAAGTAGAAAAACTATCCAGATTAATTTTGGTAAAAATCCTTCCCGCTATTGTTGAGAAAGACATTCAAGCTTTCGGTGAAGGACTTACTGAAATGCAGACCAATTTCACACAATTTGGGATGAATCGCTACAAAAAAGGAAATGTAAACGATTTACTGAATTTTACAAGAGAAAACCAAGATATTTTTGGATCAGGATTAAGCTCCTTTGGACCAACAATTTTTGCCTTAACAGATACAGATGAAAAAGCAAAGAGAATAATCAAAGAAGTAAAAGAGGTTTTTCCAAAAAATAAATTCGATTTAATTCTATCCTCAAAAGTAAATAGAAACGGTGCGAAAATAGAGAAAATAAAATAGGAAATACTGAAAATCCAGTAAAGAATTCCTATGTTAGTCCTAATTTTTCCTTAGACAATTTTTCAACAGCCCCACCAATTTTTGGTGCTAACTGTTCAAAGAAGTATTGATAGCCAAAAACTACTGCTCCTAATTCTGATTTAAAAGTTACAATATCAGATTCTGCTGGCATATCATTTTCGGAATAAATATTTCCTTCTGGGTCAATTGAAAATGTAACTTCATTAAGATTGAAATTTGCTAATAGAAGGTTTGCATGAACAGTGCTTACTAGCTCTTGTGGGATTTCATTTGCAGTCATAATTTGACAGAATAATTGCATCCATTCAGGAGCAACAACAATTCTAACATTAAAGGTTCGTTCATCGATTTTATATGGTAACATAATTTCAGTGCCACTTTGTGAAACAAAATAGTTCAAATTAAGCTCATCTAACCAACCTTTCACTTTTTCAACGTATTCTAGAACATCGGTCATTTTTTTACATTAACTCCATTCATCTTTACTCCTTTAGAAACTGCTATCACAAAAAAACTTTTCCTAATAAGTAAAAATCAGTCATAATCTTTTTGTCGAAAAGTATAAATCTATGTTATCTTAATATGACTTGAAATTTTTGGTAAGCTTATAAAGTTTATAAACCATGGATTTTTTAAATAACATGTGGTAGAGAGAGAAATAAGATATTCAATGATAAGAGGAGTTCAATACATCGATGAACAAAGGTTCCATCAAGGTTACAGAAAAATGTCCTCTCTGCGGCAGTAAATCTGTTAAGATAGTCTATCATACTGAAGCGGGGATTGTTATTCTCTCAGAATATAATTGTCAAATTTGTGGTTCATATACGCGAATGAATTTCTTAGTTGCAGATGCCAAAGAAAGCTAATACAAAATTATTAACCATATTCCTGAAATTGTTAGTAATGTTCCCATAAAAAGTACTAATGATGTCTTCTCTTTTAGAAATAAAATTGAGAGTGGCGAAGCTATCAAAGGGGATGCTGCAGTGATCGCTGCTGTTGTGGATGCTTCTGTAAATGATAAAGCGAGTAAATAGAACAAGCTCCCAAATGTGTTTCCGATTATCCCAGCTAATAATACTAATAGTACCCCTTTCTTTGTGAATTTGCTTTTCTGTTTACCACGATTTCCAGCAAAGAAGACTATCAAAGCTAATGGAGCTATACAGATCATTCTGTATGCATTGGCATTTATTCCTTGTATTTCAATTGTTAATGCTCTATCAAGCATAATTGTTCCAATGGTCCAACAAATTGCCGTAGTAAGAGCACCTGTAATTCCTAAGATAAGATTGCGTTTTTTCTTTTTTTCTTGATCACTTATGGATGTATTATTTTTTTCATTCTGTTCTTGCTCTTTTATTAGTTGATAATCTACTGGAGATTTATTATTAATTCGAAAATATTTATCGATATCATTTTCAGTAGAACTTGATATTAAGTATACACCTAAAACAACTAACAATACTCCTTGAATTCTAAAAAGATCATATAGTTCATATCCTAAAATAATTCCAATCAAATAGGTTAGTAAAGGATAACTCACAGCAATGGGATATGCTCGAGATAATCCTATCAGCTGTTGACTATAGTAGAAAACAACATCACCAATTATGATAGCTAATGCAGTTCCAACAACTAGTAGTAAACCTGTTTTGTAATCTAAAGAAAATGCTGTCTGTAGTGCTCCTAATGATAGCATTACTATCAAATAAAATACTGCAGTAAAGGATAATCTAATTGCATTAACAGCTATTGGTTTTATTTTGCTACTTTGTGATTTAATGATCACATTACCTAGTCCAAAGCAGATTGCTCCAGCTATTGCTGCTAATTCTCCGAAATAGTCACTAAGAGCCATAGGATTCAATCCGCTATTCATTACTATTTTTCCAATATTTCTTTGAATTTCTCTAATTCACTATAAGTTTCAGATAATTCTTGTGATATTACTCGAGTATTGGATAAGATAGGCATGAAATTCGTATCACCGCTCCAACGTGGAACAATATGTATATGCAAATGTGTTTTTAAGCCAGCTCCAGAAACTTTTCCTAAATTTAATCCTATATTGAATCCTTCTGGTCGTATGGCTGCTTTTAATAATTCCACTGTTTTTGTAGTTAATTCCCACATTTCAGAACCAGTTTCTAAAGGTAAATCTTTCAAATCCGCTGTATGCTCTAGTGGTGCAATCATTAAATGACCTGCAATATATGGATATAAATTCAGAAGAATAATTGCATTTTTTCCTCTATGAAGAATGAGGTTTTTCTTATCATTAATTGGATCATCATTTATGACTTCACAAATAAAGCATTCATCATCAGCTAAAGTTTGTTTGATATATTCAATTCTCCAAGGAGCCCAGATTTTCTTCAAGATTTACAACTCACTGTTTTTGTTTTTAAATTAGGATGATAAATCACTTTTTTTTCTTTAATATTTTTTATCTACTTGTTACTGATTTCTATTTCAGGTTCTAAAGGAATAACTTTCATTAGAATGAAATAGGCAATAACCGCAAGACCACCTGTTATTAACGAAAGAAAAAGAAAAATTATACGAAGAGTAGTTGAACCCATTCCCCAAAAATAAGCTAATCCACCGATTACCCCAGCAAACATATAATCATCTCTGGATCGAAAAAGGATTTTCACTTCATCTTGCTTCTTTGGTTCTTCCATTGTTGTATCCATTTCCGTTCCACTATCTGTCATGAAATTTCTCAACTTTTTTTGTTTTTTGATGAAAATTTCTTGTATGAACTAGGCATATCTTCTAATCTTTCAAGATAAGTAAGAATAATTTGAGGGAAGAAATGGGCTTCTACATACCGTATTCCCATTCTTTCAGTCCAAGATTTTATTCCTGTATCTGCTGAAACCACTCCTGCACCAAGTTCCTTAGCTAAAATGAGTGTGTCGATATCTGGAAGGGAATCTAATACACCTCTTCTCATCTTTTGTCTGTATTTATCTTCATAAGTTTTAGAGAGTGTACTTTCGATATCCTTAATCGAAAGAGCATTTTCGTCATATTGATTTTTCTCTGTTTGCTTTAAAGCTTCTTTTATCGCTCTTCTAACAATACTCATGCCTTGATCTAATCTATCCCTCACGTCAGAAACGTATTCATAAATTACTTGCGAAGATAACAAAACTGAATGTCTATCTGGTGCCTTTCTTACCACCCATGCTTCAACCTGATCGACATCACGAATTGTGCATTTACTCTCGAGAAGAAAATTTTTGAGTTCGCTGAATGTACTAGGTGGCATATAGCAAGAAATGTTTAATCGTAATCTACCAATACTAATTAATTCAGAAAGTCTGTTAACGGCTTCAGTTATACTTCCACCGAGATGACTTATTAATTTGGCATCTGTAAAAGCAGTTGTGTCGAGAACAAAACGTTGTCTAGGAAAGGACATACGTCTAACTCCTAATTCAAAGAGAATTTTTCTTTATTTAGATAGAAATTTCTTAATTAAAATGATTTGTGGTAAAAGCTAATTAATTAAATATCCTTTATTTTATTGGAGAAAATCAAAAATAAGTGAAACAGGCGTATAAAACTCTATTTTAGGAGGAGTTTATTGTGAGTGCAAAAAAACAGAAATACAACTCAACCCCAACAATGAAGCTTGGAATAGTTTCTTTTACAGATCCAAGAAGCGAAGTTCATTTGGTCAAGGAACGAGAAGACTATATTAGAAACAATCATCTTGAACTTAAACAAAAATTAAAATCAGATGGATTTACAGTTATAGATCCCCAAACTGAACTTCGAAAACAAAAAAAGAATAATGAAATCTGGGGTATAAATAACCTAGATGATGTAAAAGAAATAAGCAAAGAATTCTTACAGGAAAAAATAAGTGCTCTAATATTAGGTTGCTGGGCTTGGAATGAACCAAATGTACCACTCGCATTAGCTAAGAAAGTAGATGTACCTATTGCACTCGTTACAAAGAATGATCCATTATGGCCTGGTATAACAGCTGTTGCTTCGACAGGTGCAACATTTTGGCAGTTAGCGAATAATCATCATATTAAAACACATAATCGCTTTATTGTTTCTTCCAAAAAGGATTATCAAGATTTACTTTCCTGGTCAAAAGCATCCTGTGCTGTCAATTATTTGAGAAATGGAACACTTATACTTTGGGGGGGTAGTCCAGCATTAAATATGGAGCATTTAAATGACGATATACCATCTCTGAAAAGCTTTCTAATAAATGATATTGTAATTGAAGATCAAAAGGTACTATTAGATCGAGTAGAATCAATGCTCTCAAAGAATGAAAATCGTATTTCAGTTTTTCTAAAATGGTTGAGTGAAAACAATTGTCAAATTGTCTACGATAATAAAATGACCACGGAAGATTCCATTTCTAAACAAATCGCATTGTATTTTGCAGCAAAAGATTTGATTGCCCAAAGATTAGAAAGTGGTGAATCAATTGTTGGTGTTTCACTTAAATGTCAACCAGAACTTAGTATCAATTTTGGAGTAACAGGTTGTTTGATTCCTGCTTTTCTTCCTTTCCCATTTGATAGTGAAGGTGAGAAACCAATAATACCAACAACTTGTGAAGGTGATATTAAGAGCCTTCTAATTTCTGCAATATTATTTGGATTGAATAGCAAAATCCCTCCTTTGTTTGGTGATTTAAAAGTATTAACGGAAGATTACTTTGTAATTGCGAATTGTGGTGGAGCAAGTGCGTTTTTTGCTGCAAATTCTAATGATCCTGAAATTTCTTTATCAAAAAGTACAATTAAACCTCAATGTCAAGGTGAATCTGGAGGAGCATTCGGATTTTATACTCCTTCAACAACAGATGAAGCAACATATGCTCAAATTATGAGAGTAGCTGGCAAATACTTCTTACAGTATGGATTAGGAAAACTCACTACAAAATATCAAAAACCAAAAGAAGCTTGGGGTGAATCTTGGCCACATACTATTGTTGAACTTAAAATTCCGAAAGAATTGTTTGTAAAAGCAGTAGGCTCAAATCATTTAACTCTAACTCTAGGGGATTTCAAAAATGAATTAAAATATGTAGCAAAAATTTTGAATATTCCAACCGTAGAATTGGATGTTGAAGAATCTGTGGAAGGTTTTCTCCAAAATATGTAATAATTTGTGATAGAATAAATAAAAGAAATAGAACAAATGGGAGAGACTTATCTCTGATCCCAAAGTTCATCTCGTAATAAATCACGAATAGCAATTCTAATGATTTCGCTTCTATTTGCGTACTTTTTTTTGCGTACGAGTTCATCTAATCCTTCTAAAAATCCATCCGGCACATGTACTGTTAAGAGTCTCATCAAACCTTATTCACCTTGGCTGACAGCATAGCTGTCCATCCACCCGACACAATCTAAACCCTCACATTGTGCCAAAGTGTATATTTGCAGATATTCCTCAGCGATTACAATATATAAAAAAGACCAATATTAGCTTATTACCACAGTATTACGCTCATCTATATGCTGGTACTATGTGTTTTTGATGAGTTATCCAGAAATTGTATTTAATTTAGGCTTTTTAATTCTTCAATTTTTGCATCTTTAAATGCATCCCAGGTATCAATTAACTCTCTTATTTCTTCTTCAAAATCCAAAGTAACGAATTCATCATTTATATTTCTAATACGGTTAAGTAGTTGTTCGTTAAATGAAATTAGTGCCTTAAGAATACGATCTCTAGGTTCTAATGCTTCTGCTTTTATTCCAGATGTGAAGATTTCTTCAATTTTCTCAACTGAGTCACTTATGCTTTTACGAGATTCTTCTAAAAACTCAATCAGCTCTTCATTTCGTTCCTGGAAGAGCTTTCTTTCCTCGCTTTCTTTTTTGGTTATCGATACTTCTACTTGGGTAAGTTGAACTTGCCTTGAAAGTAAATTTCTAACTCGTTCACTTTCTTCTGCTGCCACAGGATGTTCTGGATGTAATTCTAGAATATCTTCATATGTGAAAAGTGCTAGATCAAATTTCTTCTGCATCTTTAATGCTCGTGCTTTATTTAATAACGCTCGAGATAAATCAGGATCAATACTCAGTGCTTTATTATAGCAATTTAATGCATCTTCTATTTTCCCAAGCTTTCTCAATGCTACTCCTTTATTATTCCAAGCCATGGTATTCTCTGATTCAACAGCTATAACTCGATCAAAGTATTCAATAGCTTTCTCATTTTTATTTTTCCTTAGAGCTTCTAAACCATCTTCTAGCAGCTTTTTGATATTTTCAGATTTTGACATTGATTTATTCTCTCAGTCTGCTTGTACTTCAAAGATAATAATAAATCTTAATCATTAAAATTACTTGTTAAAGAAAAAATGTGCTTTAGAATTACTTAAATTTTCTCATGGATTGAAGAGTTTTATAATTCCTCTCTTGTTTTTATCCATTCCTTCTCAAGTGCATCCTCTACTAATTCCGAAACCTTCTCAAAAATCTGAGATATCTTCGTAGAAAATCCTTCTTTTGTTTGGTCGCCTTTAGCAATAGCTCGTCCTGCAATAAAATACTGTGTAGTACTAACTCTTCGTATCATCCAAGCTTCAAGTTCTGGTTCATCACCATTTAAATCGAAAAGACCGTAGTTGTTAGTTTTCCCTTCTGCTAACCAACTCATTTCCAAGGGTATTTTTGATATTATATCAAGAAATTGTTTCATTATTGAGGGATTTATAGGTCTCCTCCAAACTTGGATTATACCATTATTTATACTTGATAAGAACATTAAATCAAAATTGATATCAGAATCAGAAACAAGCGCTTCAATATCACTATTAATTTGCTTTAGAATTCCTACAGGGAAATATTCCGTTTCTATGAGTGTGGTAATTTCTTCAGCTATTGACCCTCGTAATGTGTCAATTGATAAATTCAGAAGAGATAATTCATCATGATAAATATCTATCATTTCTTTCAAAGCTAACCGGGCAAAAGGTTCATTGTCAAATAAATCTTGAAAAATAGCATAGGTTAAATGATCTCGAGTAATTAAAGAAAATCTATGATCTCCTAAATCTGCCCCTTTAAACTCAATGGATTTCTCTCCTAAGCATTTTGCAAAAGCACTCAAGGCGGAAATAAAACCTGTGAGAAGATCTGTCTCCAAGGCAACTACACCATTATCGTAAAGAACTTGTCCCACGGTTGTTCGTGAATCAATAACGATTATTTTGTGAATCATTTATAACTTCTCAATTTCGATTAAAGTGAATCATTCTTAGTAAAAACTAGTTCTAATGGTAATTATCATTTTCGTTAGAGGTAAAGAAAACACAAAATTAGTCTTCTTTTTGATTGCTTTTAGTGTCCATTAATTGTGCAAGCTTTTCTTCTTCTAATGCAATTTCATCTTTCTCAGTTTCCAGTAATTTCTTAGTTCTTCTTCTATAACGAATTTCAAAACCAGCAAATAATAAGAGAATAGTTGTTACTGGAACTAGTGTTGCAATAAGAGCTGTTCTAAGTTTCCGAATACGAATGTTGTCTTTAGGGTCGTTTGGATCCGTTTGACTATTTATTTCTTCTCTATCTGTAAACCCATCTCCGTCGCTATCTTCCTTCAAAGGATCTGTATGATAAACCAAGACCTCATCACTATCACCAATAGTATCATTATCGGTATCAAATCTTAGGGGATCTGTGTGCCAATTATTCACCTCATCCCCGTCACTGAGGTCATCTGCATCTGTATCATTAAGATGTGGATCCGTATTTTCAAGATATTCATCAACATTGGTTAGATCATCTGAATCTTCATCATTTAATGCGTCATTAAAATTGGGGTCCAAACTGTTTAGTATTTCCCAGTAATCCGGCATATCATCGAAATCTGTATCACTATTATTTGGATTAGTTAGATAAACAAATAATTCATCAAAATCTGATATGAAATCACTGTCAGAATCAACATCAATTGGACTTGTACCCCAGATTTTTACTTCATCGCCATCGCTGATACCATCGCCATCTGTATCAAGTACTAATGGATTTGATAAGTAAAGATTAACTTCCATTCCATCACCTAGATTATCCCAGTCAGTATCTGCTATTGCAGGATTACTGAGACTTTCTCTCACCTCATATCCATCAAATAATAAATCAAGATCACTATCTTGTTCATACTTATTTGTCCAGAAAATCTCTTCATCTATATCTCCTAATGAATCTTGATCTGTATCATTCTGTCTGTAAATCAAATGTATTTGTGGATTATTCACTCTTTTATCATTTAGAAGAAAGAAAATATTATCTGATTTCTCATGATAGATCCCAAATATTTCAGAATTGTACAAAGGATTGAGCAGTATTGTCTCTCTTGACCCCCATTCCCCAATTTCATTTGTACACGAAATAAATATCTTGTCAACGAAGCTGTTTTCAAACTTATCATTTGGTAAATTAGATACATGATGCGAATAAACTAGTGTATCATTTGTTGTTATTAGAAATGCATGATTAGTCGTTAATTCATCTGAATATAAAGTACTATGATATGACCAACTAGATAACAAAGGTTTTTGCCACAATTTTGCTGATGATAATAAGTAATTCCCTGTACTATACCTTTGAAGAAATACTAATCTTAGAGTATCATCTGAATCAACAGTTAAAAGTGGGTTAACGTAATCTACATCAATTGATGCCACTATTACTTCTTCTGTTGACCAACTCTGGCCTGATAATTTATAACGATAATCCACTTCATTCACTAAACTTCCACGATCACCCTCAGTATAGATTAAATGAACGGTCCCAAAAGAATCAATTACAAAGTTTGGTAAAATACTGTATGTTATTCCACTATTTACTAAAATATCTTCAGTTGTAAATACTGTTTGGTAGTTATACTTGTAACTATACATCATTTTATTCTGAAAAATCGCTGTTGATTCAGTCCAAACAATATGAATTGTATCTAGGGAATCAATCAAAAAATAAACATTGTCATCTTCTGCATCACTTTCTGGTATTTTTACCAATAGAGGATTGCTCCAATTATCTTGATTGCTATTTTTTGTAACATAAAACAATCCATCTATTCCAGAAGCATTAGTATCCGCGACGAAGATACAGTGTAAATTATCAGTCGAATCTACAGTTATTCTTGGATTTGAAGCACCAGTTTTCCATTCACTCATTATACTTCCTTGAAATTCCCAAGAGCTGTTTCTTTCTTTCTTCTGATAATATATATCGGATCCTGTTTGTCCAATATATTGCCAGACAAAATGATTTGTTCTTTCTGAATCAACTGATAAACTGCCTTTGGTATTATAGTTGGAAGTTATGATTATTGCAGAAGCGTTTGTGAAAACGGTTGGTTTAGTAAATACTCTGGCTTCCAATCGTTCCTTATTTAGATTTAGTAATACCGCTTCTGAAGTATTTGAGTAATAATTCTGCATGAAAATGGGATCAAATGATTGTGAATCTGTTGAGATTAGTTCAGCAGTTTCCCAGGTTAATCCTCCCCCATTTCTCTTTCTCTGCTTTATATTAGAGTTTGAGAACAAAACTTCTTCATATATAATGTATAAATCGCTAGTAGTCTGGTTCTCACCTATTCCTGCGATATATCCATCTGTAGACAATTGGTTAATTTGTACAGCACTTGTTCTTGTAGTTCCATTGTGGTGTAATTCTTGATGGAATATTTTTTTATGACTAAATTCGTAATTCCAAAGAACATGAAATCCACTAGTTACTAAGCTTGGATATATTCGAATAGAGCCGTAGCGGGAAACATAACTAGCAATTTGAGTTATTGAGCTCCAATTTATTGTATCATTTTCTGAATTTGCGATTACAATTAAATTCCCGGTAAAAGTTATATCCCATTTTATTATCCCAATTTGCACTGTATTATTCTGGTTTACAGCTATATCAAAAGCCAATGGATTTTCTGTACTGAAGAACTCCCTTGTACTTCCCCATAATTCTGTAGTTTGATTTTTGGTTATAATTTGAATAGAACTATCTAGAGTTATACCACTTGTTCCTATTTTTGTGGAAACCCACGCTAAATGCACTGCAACTCTATTTGAAATGGAAAAAACAAGATTCGAGTAAAAATAATCAGAATTTCTAGCAAAAACTTCTCGAGAACTCCAATTATTATTCTGTGCTTTTTTAGAAATATAGCTTACTTGCCAAATATTTTCCCTTGTTGAAATAAACCCAAGATGTAACGTACTATTTTCGTCTACAATTACATTTAGATCAGAAATGTGTGAATCTATTTGTATAATTTGTTTAGGAATGGACCATTCATTAGTTGTAAAATTCTCTAAATATGAGATATAAATTGCATTTGTAAATATCCTAAGTTCCTTTATCCAAAAACAGTAGTAAGTATTATTTGGTCCTTGAACAGCTGTAAATTCATTTCTATTTATATCTGGATGGGTTAATTGCTCAGGTTGACTCCAGACTGGCTCATTAGTAATCCAATTTGTATGTGGGATAACTGCATTTATCAAGTTTTCATTTTGATTTCCGGTAGATAATTGTGTGTCATCACTTAGACGGTTATCCAAATAGAAAAATGCTTGATTTACATTGAGAAATACTGTTGTTAAAAGTATAAGAAATATCATAATGAGTAAAGATATTTTTACTAATTCTTTTTTGAAGAGTCTCATACTTTAACACAAATTGATTACTAAAAATAAGGAATATAATGATTTTCACAGATTCAGCAAAAAAACTTTTTTAAAGCAATTTCCTTCATTCTGTCTCTTTTACATATGCCTTGTCTACTGAATCATCTATTATTCTAATCCTATTCATCCTACCCCATCGCTCTTTTTGAACAATACTTTTGTTTTCGAGTTCATTAAGATAATAAGACACCTTAGCTTTTGAGAATCCAGAAACAGAACATATTTTGCTTTGTGTAGTTACCCCATTTTCATTCTTAATAATTCGAATTATCTCTTTTTCTGGTTGTGATAATAACGTTTCAACAATTTCTTTTCTCTCAATATCTGTTCTTGTTTTTATTATAAAGAAGACTGTAAGGCCACCAGCGATTAATCCTGCGAAAAACGTTCCAATCATAGCAAACCACGCACCTTTGCCTGGTGGTATAGGTATTGTTGATGTTTGGTAGACTTGAAATCTGACAATCCAAATCTGAATATCATTTTCTTCTATATTATAATAATCCCATTCAAACCTTTTACCATCAACTGATGTATAATCAGCATCAGGTTCTAAAGCTGATTGATTATAAAGTTCATATTGAGCTGGTAATGTAATAATCAAAGTAAATTGTTCCATATCTTCATCTTGTGTTAGTGTCCAATGAAACACAAATGCTTCAGCAACTTCAAAGCTTTGTAAAATAGCATCTTCTAGTAAATAGGTAATAGAATAAGAGTAGAATTGCTGGAACTCAAGAGGTTCTCGAATCGTAATATTTAGTATATGTATGAATTCATTTATGATCCACTCATAATACAGCTCACCATCTCCATCAGAAACAGTAATTGAGGATAACCTGCTCTCTGTTAATGCTGTTGTAATATCTAAAATATTAATAATATTAATTATTGAGTTGTTCCCAATATTTTGATAAGTGTAATGTGCTGAGACTTGAGCATCTTTTCCGTTAGGTAGAATATCAAGATAGATTTCAAAAATTAGTCTTGACAAATTTGTATTGAAGTATTGAGCTGAAATTTCCTCAGATATTATTCTTGATAAAGCACAATTCTGATCTTTAAGTGAAATCTCTGATTTGTTTACTTGGCTTTCATTTGGTAAACTACCTGTTACAGTAATTATTGCTAACAGTAACAAATTTATGAACAAGAAGGAAGTTTTCAGGAATATTGATGATTTTCTATACAATACTCTCAATTGTATTTCCTCCTTCTTCTGCCAAAAGATCGAATGATAATAACAATCGATGTTATTCCGAAAGCAAATAATCCAAATGATGATAATGAACCTAGATTTGTTTGCTCAATTCCTATGCTACAGATAAAACTGAAAATGATTTGATTTACATCTGCGACATAAGGTACTGATATCCAAAAATCAGCGGGTTCAGAGACTTTTTCTGCTACATTATATTGTGCGAAGAAAAATACCGTATATCTAATTTCTTCTCCTGTGGTTTTTATCATGACAATTTCAGATTTTAATCTTACTTCAAATTTAAAACTATTTAAGAGAATTCTTGCAGCATACTCTTCCGTTGTAATATCAACAAAAGGACCTAATCTTAGATAATCCTCATTTTGCTCCATATACGTTTGTAAATTTAACGCAAGTCCTCTAGTTTCAGGAGTATAACTCCAATTATGGACTTGAAATTCCAGATACGCATTATATAATGCTTTTACATCTGTGTCTCTTATGGTTTGATTTTGATTAAACACACTTAATGAAAAATCAAGTGTGGTATTTTTATCTAGATGAGTTCTAGTGAGGTTAACACATGTTTTGTTAATATCTGAAGAACCAATAGAATTCCATGTTAATTTGTCAAGTGAATAACCTTTTCCGGAAAGATGATTTAATGAATTGAGGTATTGAGTGGGACTTGTATATTCAGAGATGTAATTGATTTTTAGCGTAATCTCCCCAAAATTCTCTGCATCAAAAATCATTTCAGGACCTATATCTTTAGGAACAACAACATTGTATTCATTACCAGCATAAATTATGAATCGATCTTCTTCTTCAACTAAATTTGCTTGTGAAGAAACATTCCTTGTTGATTGTTTAAAGGAACTGAATACAATTAAACAAAAAATGAGAAGAAATGCTATTTTATCTCTAAAGTTCTTGGCCATTATCACTCAACTAAGAAACTTGGTTTGTGGACATAGTTTGATGATTATTAAATAACTCAATAAGACTTCTACATTAAAAAACTATTCGATAATCGTTCAGCTATTTCTGAACAGTTCGCGAACTGTATCTTAGGAGATTTTAACTTAAGTTATACTATATATTATAGTGATACAAAGAAGTTTTGCCTTCTTGATCTATCAAAACAGTGATCAAATCTATTATAAAGATAATATGGAGGATCAAATTGGTGGTTTTGGGGAAAACCACCTTTTCCCCATGTTTCATCATTTTTTATTCAAAAGCAAATTAATTGATTAAATTTATTTAAATCCTGAAGTGGAAATTTTTTGTTGAAAAAGAGGGGATATAGTTCAGCTTTCTTCTGAACAGTTCGATGAACAGTTAGTAAGGAGAATTTAATAAATTCAGAGACTATATATATTTGTTATTTAGGAACCGTTTAAGAAATTTTAGCCGATAAAAACCATAAATAAAAATGAAGGATCCTAAATCCCTCTTGATTAATAGTAAATCCACCGGGGAATTTCTTCTCTTTTTCCCCGGTAACAATTTACTATTCGGATAATTTCAACCAATTCTAATCTAGTTACTCTTCTATACTCTTTTCTGTGATAGCTATTTCATCTGTTTCAAGTCCTCTTTCCCTTCTACTCTGGCGTAATTCAGCAATCATAGCTTCATCACTATCTCGAGGTATTGAACTATCGCCATACTTATTGTATAATACTCGTACACGAGCCATAGTAAAAGCAATAGCTATCTGAATTGCAATGAAGATTGCTGGGATCCCGAAGAGAAGGACAGTAATTACTAGTGTTTCAGGATATGCTAGAAATTTCTGAATCAAAATTACGCACAATAATGAAATAAAAACAGAGGAAGTAGCATTAATAGCACTAACTGCCAAGGCTTCTTTTTTATTTTCTACAAAATAAGATATTGCTAATCCTATGGTAGGACAAATAATGAACACTCCAAAATCATACATCCCTCTACCTTCACTATCTTTTAACACAAATGCGAAGAGTAGTAAAGCTGTTAATTGAATAACAGAAAAAACAACTGTTAAAATGATAAATCGTTTCTTATTAGGAATATACTTTTGCTCTTTCCAAGATGCTTTTCTTGCAGTTTCTTTAGCTTCTTCATCTTTCAAAATATCTTCTTCTATTTCTTCATTTTGTTCTAGTGCGAGGTCAGTTTCAGACAAAGCTATGATCCACCAATCTTTTCTATAATTTAATCTGCCACACATATAATAGTTTTATTTGAGTTATGTGATTTGTATAATTGAGGGATAAATCTAAATTTAAGAAGAAAATATTCCATCTATTGGTTTGATTGAAATGCTACTAATTGATGATTGTATAAAGAAGTGGGGAATCAAATACATTATCTTTGATCTTGATGGTACCTTAGTTGATACTCTTGATAAGCACATTCTTGCATTCGTAAAGTTATTTCAAGAAAATAATCTGTCAATCTCAGAAGAACGAATAAGTGAGAATATGGGAAGAACACCGAAGGATACATTGCTTACATTAATTCCTGAACTCAAAACAAATGAAAATAAACTTATCACTTTAGCTAATCGTAAAGAAGAGATATTGACAACATTACTAGAAAATATTCCTTTGTTCAATGGAGCAAAGGAAATACTCGATTATCTAAAGAAGATTGATCTTCCATTAGCTTTAGCTTCATCCACTCCTAAATTTAATGTGCAGAAGATGCTAATCTCAGCTGGAATAAATGAATATTTCAATGTAATTATCACAGGAGAAGATATTTCCGTTGGAAAACCAAACCCCGAAGTATTTCTGAAAGCAGCAAATAAAGGTCACTTCTCCGAAAACGAATGTATGATTATCGGTGATTCCCCACATGATGTACATGCAGCAAAAAATGCTATGATGAAAATTATTGCAGTGAATACCGGTACCCATAGTTATGAAGAAATTCAAGAATCAAAAGCAGATTTGATTGTAAAAACACTAAGAGACTTATTAGCATAAAATAAAAACTTGAAATAAAAAATAAGTAAAATCAATGAATTTGTAACTTTAGAAACAGTAAAAAGTCTTATATAATATTTAACTTCAACAGATATATAATATTAATATTGGTGAACAACAATGTCTGATCGATTAGGATTTGGTTGGCAATTCTTAGGCGTAATATTATGTGGATTTGTTTTTGCAATTCCAATCGCTATAGCTTACTATATTGCAAAGGCTATACAAGGTAGAGTTGAGAAGCGAAAAGAGAAGGTTGTTGAAGAGCATACAGTTATCTGAATTCCTCTTCCCATTTTTCTTATTTTATCTAATTAAAATTATTTTATTTTTATAATTAAATTAATTTGAGCAATATATTTCAGTTTTCTTCATTTTCAAAGAATTTGCTTAGTTTCATTTGTTTTGTTTGAGTCTTCTTTTCATTTTCTTTTTCTGATTCTAAATCATCTGAAATTTGTCCAGTTACCGCATCTTCAGAAATCCGTTTGAAGATTTCATCAATTGGTTCAGTCGTTAATTTGTTCTTAATCTCTTGCAAAGTAACTTTTAAACCAAACCCCTCTGATGCACGCAAAATTTCTGCAAGATAATGCTCGCGATCAATTTCTGTGGCATATTTAGGATGTTTAGCACGATCACTGAGAATACCTTTCCCTGGAGTTATTACCCATTGAAATTTATCAAAATCCTTCCAAG
>JAGMDP010000180.1 GCA_023128635.1 Candidatus Heimdallarchaeota archaeon
TTTCCCACACATCTTCAGGATAATGGTCTATTTTATTGAAATAGTATTTCTTAGGATTTTTTATTAGAAATAGTATGTGATAATGACTTGTAACATACTTCCTTTTCGTGAACACTCCAAATTGATATTTCCATATTATATGATTTTGTGTTGTGAACCCAGCATCATCGATCGCTATGAGAATGTCTTTTAGGTTTGTCCATCCTGAAAAGATATAGGCACTCCCAGTTTCTTTCAAAACTGGATAAATAGCTTTTATCCATGCCTTAGAGAACTCATGATAGTTTGCTTGTTTTATCTCACTATAGCCTGATACCACAAATTCACTTTTCCTATTATATTGACTTCCCTTACCATCAAAACGTATGCCAAAAGGCGGATCTGCAATTATCAAATCAATGGAATCATCATCAATGCGTTTAGGGATATTGGCAATGCAATCTTCATAATAGATGGTATTTTGGTCCATTTTCTTCTGTCCTTGTGTCAACAGATGTTCTCATTCATTTTGGATTTAACACGAATTCTCTTCTTAATACTTTCGACCATCTCTCTACCCACGACTATTTATGTTGTTTAACATTATACTTTACATCCTGAGGTAAATATTCAAACTAAAGAATAGACTTTATTTAGGTCTATTCGGAAGAAAGCTTGAGTTTATGATTTATGTATTATAGCTTGCCAAGTCATGATTCAAGCAAGTTAATTAAAATCTTATTAATTAAACATCAAAACTTGTCGAGGGTCATGTGATTTTGACTATAGATGATATTCGCGAGCACATCATCATTAAGGGTGCTAGGCAACACAATCTCAAAAATGTTAGCCTAGAGATACCAAGGGATAAACTAGTTGTTCTAACAGGTGTATCAGGCTCAGGCAAATCATCTTTAGCTTTTGACACTATTTTTGCTGAGGGACAAAGGAGATACATCGAATCCCTTTCTGCTTATGCTAGACAATTCATGTCTCAATTGAGTAAACCTGATGTTGATTCCATAGAAGGATTGTCTCCTGCAGTATCAATTAGTCAAAAAACTACTAGTTATAATCCAAGAAGTACTGTTGGTACAGTCACAGAAATCTATGATTTCTTGAGAGTCTTATATGCAAGAGTAGGGACACCTAATTGTCCCAATTGCAAGATAGAAATCAAAGCTCAAACTGTAAACAATATTGTACAGCAAGTCATCAAGAATTATGCGAACAGAGAAGTTATGATTTTAGCACCGATAATTCGAGATCGAAAAGGTGAGTATAAAAAAGAGCTAAAAGGTTTATTAGAAGCTGGTCACTCGAGAGTAAGAATTGATTATGAGATAAAACGTCTTGATGAGATGTTAGATGAGGAAATGATTCTCTCTCGTTATTATCGTCATACTATAGAGGCAATAATAGATAGAATTACCGTGGACAAAGAGGAAACTGATAGATTAGCGGAGTCCATCGAACATGCTGTTGGACTCTCAGACGGTTTGGTTATTATTACAACTCCAGAAGCTTCTGAGATAAAGAAACAGTTAGCACAGAAAAAAGAACCTAAAACGAAAGAAAATGATATTGAGGATATTGATATCATAGAAAGCGATGAATCAAAAGATCCTGGAGAGGTCTTGTTTTCAATCCATCTTGCGTGTCCAAAATGTGGTTTGAGTTTTCCAAAATTAGAGCCGAGAAATTTCTCATTCAACTCTATTCATGGAGCATGCAATACTTGCAAAGGTCTTGGATCCACTGTTGAAATTGATCCTGATTATCTAGTTGTTGATAAAAAATTGTCCCTTGTTGAGGGAGTATTAGCTGATTTTGAGCCCACTACTCAAAGATTTCGTGCAACCAATATGCGATTAAAAAGAATGCAAGCTATAGTAGAAGCACTTGGGTTTACAATAGATACACCATTTACTGAACTTACAGACAAACAATGGCAGAATTTCTTCTACGGACCAAAGAAACAACTTCTTGTAGATTATCATTTTACTTGGGAAGATAAAAGGGGAGGAGTCGGAAAAGGTTCGACCAAAATAAGATTTAGTGGAATCGGACCCCAAATTATGAGTCGGTTCAAGAGAACTAGCTCACAATACATTAGAGATATGATTCAAAGCTATACTTCTCCAATAATTTGTCCTGAATGTGTCGGCTCGGGGTTAAGAAGAGAAAGTCAATCTGTTTACTTTAAAGGAAGAAATATTGCAGAAATTGCTAGTTTTTCTATAAATGAGTGTATGAATTTCTTCAAAACTATACAACTAACAACTACAGAGAAAAAAATAGCTAAAAGCTTACTAAAAGAAATTACAATGCGTTTGCAGTTTCTAATTGATGTGGGGTTACCATACTTAACTCTAAGTCGGCGGGCTAATTCGCTTTCAGGTGGAGAAAGTCAAAGAATAAGATTAGGAACTCAGATTGGTTCCAGTTTAGAAAATGTGCTCTATATTCTTGATGAACCAAGTATAGGATTACATAATAGAGATAATTTAAAGCTAATAAATACACTACAAAATCTGCGAGATAAAGGAAATACAGTTCTGGTTTCTGAGCATGATATCGATACAATGCTTGCTGCGGATTGGTTGATTGATATTGGTCCAAAAGCCGGCAATTTTGGTGGAGAAATTATTATGGAAGGACCTGCAAATGCGATTGCGGGT
>JAGMDP010000181.1 GCA_023128635.1 Candidatus Heimdallarchaeota archaeon
GCACCCAAACGAATGAAATCTTCCTTATTAATACAAGAAGGAGTTATAAGATATCTCGCAAGTGAAAAAGTTAAGCGAGCAACAGGAATAGAATGAGCTGTATCATTCAATAGAATCAATGGTATACCAAGACCAAAGGCGACTCGAGCAGCATCAGGAGAAGAAAACGAAATTGCTGCTATAGGTTTTGGTTTGTAATCAGCTATGTGTTCAGCTACTTCAACCACTCGTTTAGCACTTGCAATAAGTTTGCCTGCTAAGCTTTTACCACCATATATCCCGAAAGTAGCAGGGGAAACATTTCGATGTTTGAAGATATCTGCAATATAATCATGTTTCCGAGTTGTGTAGTGTGCCTCTATTCCAAACTCTTTGAGTTTTTCACCGAATGCTAGAAAAAGCATTGCTTGTTTTGGAGTTAACACTTCAAACCAAATGACTTTTCTCTCAACCATTTACTTCTGCCAACTTGAGACCATTCTTTTTCATGAATTGCAAATCTTCTTTGAAGAATGCTTTGATCAAAGTATTCCAAACAATTAACCAAAAGAGAAATAATAAACCAGCAACAAATGCTGAGACCACATTAAATGTTAAAGGATGATCCTGAAGGGAAGTAAATAATCCATTTTCATCGAAAAATATGAAGAAAATAAACGTAATAATTAAGAGAAGAAAACCCCAAATAATAAGTATGGTTTTTACAGGTCCCCAAGCAGCTAAGAAGATTTTTCGAGCATTCAAGACAAGACCACCGAGTTAATTTTGTTTCACGAACATTTTTGCGTTTAATAATTTATTGTTCACTTATTTCAATTTTTTTTACAAAAATCGTTCAGAGGGTATATATAAAATAAAGTGCATATTTTTAATAGAGTAATGAACTAGTGGACAAACTAATTACGAATCAAAGGATTAAGACCAAAAATGGCTGTTATAGAAGCAGGACTCATAGTGAATGGCATGCCTATTATAAGAAGCGTTTATTATCCAGATGAAAAAGAGGTCGACCCATTCATCAGAACAGGATTGTTCACAGCAATACAGACTTTTGCAGCAACAGCATTCGACGATGAAGCAGAAGAAATGAAACTAAAAAGATACTCGATAATCATCAAAGACCTTGACCCCGGAAGCAATGAACAATTACTATTATACACAGTGGCTGAAAAGGGAACAGATTTTGCGGAAGTAAAAAGACGATTAGCTAACCTCGAGAAGAAACTAGACCTAGATCGAGTCATCCTTGAATCGCCAGTGATGACCAGAGAGCTAAAACAAATCAAGAAAATGATCGATAAAGAACTAAAAGATTTGTGCTTGAAACCAGCGGATAGAGCAAAAGGCGTTTTTGGGTAAATTCAACTAATCCAAATAATTAGTTTTTTATCTTCAATAGTGAATTTTGTAGTAGACAGAAATCTTTAAAATAGAGAATTTCACAAAAAAGAACACTCAAAGAACTGAGTAAGGAAACCGGCCTTAACTCAGCTTGGCTAGAGTGCTCGGCTGTAGACTTTGTCGCTCCAAGGAATGGATGATCTGGAGTCAGCCAGTATTCACTGCAAAGGCAGGACACCGAGATGAAAATCTGATGGTCAGATTTTTTTGGAATGTCCGGAGTTCAAATCTCCGAGGCCGGACCACTTTCTTTTATCTTTTTACCTTTATTCTTCTTATAATTACTATACATAATACTATTGAAAATACCATAATTGCTCCTGTTAAATAGTAAACTCCTGTTTGCTCTGTAGGAGTAGTTGATTCATTAGTTGGTGTTTCTGTAACAGGTGGGGGATAATTAGTTGTAAATGAATATTTCGTGATGAAGCAATCATAAAATCCACCATGTGTTTCATTGTATGCATCATCTGTTGTTGTGAAATTATCTGAAAGTGTTGTACCTACTATGCAACAGGTGTTATCTGATATGTATTTTAGTGCTAGTCCTTGATCAGTTCTATTACCACCTAAATAAGTTGAGTTAATAATTGAGGTGCCATCTGCTGATAATTTAACTACAAATGCATCTGTTTCCCCAGTTAGAAATTTATCTTCTGAATCATCTGTGAGAGGGAAGTCATTTGAAAAAGTTCTTCCAGTAAGATAAGCATTCTTTTCCTCATCAAGATCAATACCATTAATCTCATCATTTGTTGAACCACCAATAAAAGTTGAGTATGATAAACTACTTCCATCAGTTGAAATTTTCGAGACAAAACCATCTTCACTGCCTGATATTGCTGTAGCATATGCTCCAATTGATACCGGGAAATCATCAGATCCAGTATATCCTGTAACATAAGCATTGTTATCATCATCTAAAACCAATGCAAAAACCACATCATCATCATTGCCACCTAAATATGTAGAATAAAGTAGAGTTGACCCATCTATTGAGAGTTTTGAAATAAAAACATCCATCCAACCACTATATGTTGTACTATATGCACCTAGTGTTGTTGGAAAATCATCTGAATTTGATTTACCAACAATATAACAATATCCCAATTCATCTACTGCAATATCAATACCTTCATCTATATTTGAACCCCCTATAAAAGTGGAAAATTGTATTGCTACTGATAAGCTGGATATTTTTAACACAAAACAGGCAGAGCCCCCATTATAGGTTGTATTAAGTGCTCCTTCAGTTGTTGGAAAACTACTTGATGATGTTAAACCAGTGATATAAAGATTCGAGCTTGAATCCATTACTACTGAGTGTGCTCGATCAGAACCATCTCCACCAAAGTATGTACAATAATCCAATGTACCTGTAGATGAAAGTTTTAGATAAAATCCATCTTCATATCCATGTTTTGTTTTATTCATCGCTCCACTAGTAACTGGGAAATCATGGGAATCGGTATAACCTACGACATAAGCATTTTCATCTGAATCTATTACAATTCCACCTAACCAATCTGTTTTATTTCCACCAATAAAAGTAGAATAGAGTATTGTAGAACCATCACTAGAAAGTTTGATTACAAAAATATCCTCTTGTAGCATATTTGATAAGTTATAATTATTTCCAGTGTCAAGGAAATTATCTGATTCTGTTTCCCCTGCGACAAAAATATTGTTTGCATTACTTATTGCTAGTGATTCTGCCTTCTCATCACTACTGCCACCTACATATGTGGAATAAATAATTGGATCAATAATTAAATGTTTATTATGTTGGAATTTTCCGATTGTGAATCCATAAGTATTATCGTCTATTAATGAGAACTTGGCTTCTATTTTTGTCTGAAAATTGTCTTGATAGACTAGTAATCCTTCATCAATGAAATTAATCCCCGCTAAATTAAATACTAGTTTATTGTCCATAATATCTAAACTATCCTGCCCGATGAATTGAATTTTAATATCATTTGGATTTCCTCCTGGAGCAACAATAAAATCGTATTTCAACCCATTTGAGGTTATTTTGTATTGAAGATTTATTCCAGTCCAAATTTCTGTGTATAAAATGCAATCATAATGTTTTATATCAGTAAAAGTTCCTCTTGAGCCAAGATAGTAATTACTCCGAGTAATTTGTGGATTATTCCCAACAGGTTCTATAGGATTTGAGTTAACAAAACTTAGTGTTATAATTTCCTTTGAATTATCAAGATATAATAGAATTTTATTTTTACAAAAGGCTATTTTACCATTTGACAAGCTATAATAAAATAGAATTTCTTCATTAGACAATTGCCCTATGTTTTCGATAATTGTCCTAGACATGTATTTGTCATAATAATTATTGCTTTTATCAATAATTGAGATTTCATTTGCATTATTTTTACTATTGGTTATATTACTAATGCTTTTAATTCCTAAAAAACACGTAGAAACAATTAGAATTGAATAAAAGATAGAATAAAATATTTTTTTACATTTCAATTTTGACTCCCCTGAGTAAGACAAATTATATTACTCCATTGTATTAATCTATATTTTGCAAAAATACGTTGGACTGATGTATTCGCAGGTTTATACAATATTCAAAATCATTAAATTTATTATTATTGTAGAAATTGTATTTAGACATGCTAGAGATTTATGATATGTAAGTTAAACCAAGAGCTTAGTAAAATAAGTAAAAAGAAATCAGGAGAATTATTAACTAAGGTTAAATCCTATTGGAAAAAACGAAAATAGTTGATGAAAATTGACCTTATGCTAAAGCGATAATCTTTTATGAATAAAGATATCTGGGATTCGAATCTCCGAGGCCGGACCACTTCTAATTTATTACTATATTCCAATTATTGCTGATCTTCTAAATTAAAATAAATAAATAAAAAATGCTTATGGTATGAGACAGAAAAAATATTTGAATAGATAAATTGATGATGGTAACTATGACGTGTAGAGTTTGCGGGAAAGAAATTGCAGTATACGTTAAAGGTCATGGTTCTATTTGCCAAACATGTTACTTAAGAGAATACCAACCAACTGACTATATGCATGGTCCTTGGATTTACGTCTCAAGCGAGAAAAACGAAGAAAAGAGAAAACAATCAAATAGACGCGAAAAGAAAGCAATTAAAAACTATAGATTAAACGGAGAAATTTTAGAAATTACTTATAATGATGAATCAGTTGATCATCTAAATTTGACACCTGAGAATATTGATGAAATTGCTCTTAACAAAGGTCCACTAAGTGGCAAATGGATGGTTTTCGAACGCGAATCAGAAATTAATCAGATTTGGTTAATAATAGCAAAAGCTACAATTAATGGTGAACTAGGCATTGCTTCGAAAGTCAGTACTGCATTAACCAGTAAGGGAAAAAGCTATGTTATTTGTGTATATACAGTTGATTATTTCGATGAAGAAAGTGTCAATAGAGTGAGGAGAAGATTATCTGAACTGGGGATTAAACAATCCTTAAGGTATAAACCTGACATCTACACTCTACTAGGGATCTATTCTAAAACAACAAAACTAGTTCCCTATCGCTACTCTGATTAGCCTAATCCTTTTCAAAAGATATAGAGTGCATCGAAAACTGTAACTAAATATCGTTAATAATATTCAAATCTCCGAGGCCGGACCAATTCTCTTATTTCTTAAAAACCATAATTCTTTTATTTTTGTAGGAACTCTGAGAGTAAGCATTCCAAAGAGAAGAACAAATTGGCAAACAATCTCATCCTAGGAATAATACTTGCACTGGCCGGAGGAATTGCTAATAACTCTGGTGCTCTTCTGCAAAAATTTGCTATAAATAAAATACCAAAAGAAGAAAGAGAAACAGGATTCTACAAGAAATTATTCAAAAGTCCTTACTGGGTTATTGGATTAATACTAATAATGGGTGCGAGTGGAGCATTGATCACGTTAGCCCAATTGTATATCGGAGGAGCATTAATTCCAGGATTGATGGCAGTAGGAATGATAGTCCTAACGATAGGTGCTGTTAAGCTACTAGGTGAAAAATTAAAACTAGCAGAATATATTGGTATTTTCATTATGATCATAGGAATTGTCTTGAT
>JAGMDP010000182.1 GCA_023128635.1 Candidatus Heimdallarchaeota archaeon
CGACGTATTTCTCACCGCTTAAGATACCTACGAACCAAGAGAGGAATGCAAGTATGATAACACCATTGACGATTCCTATCATGACTAAACCTATTGGATAAACTAATTGATGCCTAACATCTACACCAAGTAATTCTGTTACAAGCACTGTGACAAAGACACTAATAATGATCCACAAAGTTATTACTGAACTGTAGATGACTACCCGATAGAAGAATCTCTTTTTGAAGTATTTTAGTTTCTTCTCTCCAAAGGTGAATCTTGAAATCATCAGTTGCCACCAGAGATACGCTTTTTTCAACCAACGTCCGATTACTTTTGGAAATGTAAAAATCGCTTTGAAAAAGGCTTTGATTTTTTGGATGATTTTTCCAGAAAATTCCACTTCACTGAAAATTACTGCAAGTATAATTATTACAATGCCTATTACTATTAGTACTGTGAGTGGTATCCAAAATCTTCCACCTGTAAATAGCCAAACTATTCCGCCCCAAATCCAGAGTGCTGATTCTCTTATTGCAAACCATATACCATCAACAAAGATAATTTTCAGGATATTTCCAATATCTCCCCAGAAGGTTGCCCAATCAAAGTTGATAAAGAAATTCTTTATTGCATCCCAAACAGGTTGCATGAAATCAAATACGAGGAAAATAGCTAGAATTCCGCCAAGTGCTCCGGCTATGAAGTAAAACATTGGTAGAGATCTCAGAAATCCTTTCTCATCCAGGTACCCTTCCGGAATTTCATCGTTGTCTTCTTCCGAAATTAAGTCTCCCTCTAAATCCTCTGTGTCATTTTGACCGAGGAATTTGAAAGTGTCTCTTATCTTCCAGAAAGCATAAACATAGGGAAAGTAGATAAACTTGAATAAATAAAGAAAGAACAGCCAAATTCCCCGAAGAATGCTAACGGGGTGCCACTTCTTGCGGTTCTTACGCCTCTCTTCACGTTCTTGTCTTTTTTCTGCTCGTTTCTCTTGTCTTAATGATCTCTTTTCTGCTTTAGTTAATTCCTCTTCCTTATCGCCTGCTTCTTTTTTTTCTATTTTCTCCGACTCGGCCAAGTCCAAGAGCTCCTTTATAGTTGTTATTAGTAAGCTGTATTTTTGATTAGCTTAACCATTTCTATTAAAGAAAGAACGTTCAAAAAGGTTGCGTGGAAAAATTTCTCTGAATATAAGAAAAACTTTCATTTTTTCATAACTTTCTAATTCAGCACTTTCTTAATTTTTCAAATACATGTTTAATTAGCAAAAAGTTTACTTTCTAATTTAATATATTCGGAGGAAAAAAAATACTTGACAGATAAAAAGAAAAAACAAATCTGGGTTCAACCTTGCGTCGATTGTGGCTGCGATTGTGATGATATCGGAGATGACCACTATCACATAAGCTTAGAATTACCAGGAGTAAAAAAGAAGGACATTAATCTACAAATCATTAAGACAGGCATGCGTATACGTGCAAAGAAAGGCAATGACATTGAGTATGTTAGCGAGCTCAAATTTCTCTGTGATGCAAAATCAGATGAAACAAAAGCTGATTATGAAGATGGATTGTTGACATTAGATGTTCCATTTGATTGCCCTGATCCTTTCAAGGGTGCTAATTCCATAAAAATTTCTTA
>JAGMDP010000183.1 GCA_023128635.1 Candidatus Heimdallarchaeota archaeon
GAATCATTCAGCAAGGAAATGTTTTTCACTTTCGGACACTCACCAGTCACAGAAATCACTACAAGACTTTGCAAAGAAAGGGTATTTTTAATCTATCCTTTACGATGTAAATATAAAAAAGCTACAAATGTCTGAAGAAATCAGAATTTTATATGGCTTAATTCGCTTTGCAAGCTCTCAATTTTTTCATCATCAATTTTTTGTAAATTCTTTTCCAATTTCAGTTTTTCTTCAGTGAATGCTTGTAATTGCTTGTCTTTGAAATTCAAGTACTCTCTAATAATCTCGTATTCATCATGGCATAATTTGTTCACAAACAGCTCTGATCTAGCTTGAATATTTAACGCGTTAATTAATTGGTCCTTTCCTTCAAGAGTTGGATCATCTATTATCTTATTCAAAACTTCTATTTGATTGTGGAGAGGAGCAATAAGGAAATCAAATGTACTGACAAATAATCTACGATTGTTTTCCCTGAATAAAGTAATTGTCTCAAGCAAATCCTTAGTCTCATCAGTCTCATTTTCTTTTGAAATATCAAAATACATCCGGGTAATAAAATTACGAATATTACCTTCATGCATTTGTAATAAAATTAATTCATCAAGAGTTTCTTGAATATAGACTAATGTAACACTAATAATTTCAGACCATTTATCAACATCTGTAGACATGCGTAAACCCACACTCCTTTCCTTTTTTGGGCATAAAAATTATTTGATGACGAACCTTCTTATTTGTGGAATGATTAAAAATTAGGTTAGAATTTCTACTTTTAATCAAATTAATACAATTTCTCTAATATAAAATAGCAGTTAAAACAGTAGGGAAAATAGAAATTGGTCAGATTACACTGAATTTTGAGAATGAAAAAAGATTTAAATAACTGACAACTCTCTGAAATTAAAATGAGGGCCTATAGCTCAATAGTTGCGGATGCTCTCCGGACTAGGCAAAGCTTGGTAGAGCAGCAGGCTCATAACCTGCTGGTCGCGTGTTCAAATCGCGCTGGGCCCACCACTTTCTATTTTAAAACAGCAATTTTCAAATTATTATTACCTATATCATATTAAGCATAGCTTAATAAAGCTTGAATAAGCATTTTCCTTTGTATACATTTAATGAAACATTGAGATAGGAATGAAGTGGTTTTTGGTAATTAATCTTTTAGTTTGATTTCTTGAAATTTAATCTTTAAACTTATTTTTCCGTTTTTTTATGTATAACAAATCATTCGGTGAAAAAACAAAATGAGTAAATACGGCAATTACGACAGACCCCCAAGAGAAATGCACAAAGTAACTTGTGCCGATTGTGGGCAAGAAACAGAAGTTCCCTTCAAACCAGATGGAACACGACCTGTTTACTGTCAAGAATGTTACAGAAAGCGAAAACCAAGTAGATATTAGTATAAAAATATCTATGAATCATTCCTAGATGAATTATAACTTCATTTTAAGTTATATTTCATGCTAGTTCTTTTTTTATCACAAGATTTAATTTAATCCTAAGGTCGCGTGTTCTAATCGCGCTGGGCCCACCATTTTTATTTTAAATTAATCTAATGAACGAATTTTTCTTTTACAAGACTTATAGGATTCATTTTTAGATGTTATAATCTAAAGAGATTAGGTTGGGATAGTTTTTGCTTTTAGAAAATATGGCATCAAATGAAGTAAAAGAATATCTAAAGAAAGATAATGTAATAATCATACCAGTCGGTGCTACAGAACAACATGGTCCTGCAAATCCTTTAGGGACTGATTTTTTTACAGCACAATATCTTGCTAGAGAAGCAAGTAAAAAAGCTAAGATAATCTGCGCTCCAACAATTCCTATAGGTATATCTGAGTCTCATAAACAATTTGCTGGTTCCTTGTGGGTTAGACCTGAGGTGTATAAAGAATTAATGAGACAGTATATCCAAAGTGTTCTTCATCATGGTTTTACCAAAATAATAATAATAAATGGTCATGGTGGAAATAGCGCTACTTTGAAACAAATAGCTCATGAAATTTTTTATGATAAAGAGATTCGAGTTGCTACCCCAGATGCTTTAGAATTCTTTGATTTAAAATTAGTTTCTGAACTTTTTCCTGGTTTTATCTTCATGCATGCTGAAGCAATTGAAACGTCCATAAATCTCGCTATTAATCCATCTTTAGTAAAAGAAGAAGAATTAGCAAATATTGCTAAACCACCGGAAGTTTGGGGATTACATATTAATAATATTTCATTACCAGCTCATATTACTGAATTTGCTCCAGATGGAATTGTGGGTTCATTAGAGAATATTAGTAAAGAATCAGGTAAGACAATCCTTAAGTCTGCAATTGACAATCTGGTAAAATTCATAGAAGATTTTCGTAAATTTTAACATCTGACTAGAAAAACCTAGTAATCTTATCGTTTAATGATTTGTTTAAATCGAGCTGGCTCCACCAGTTTCTCTATTTTTTTGCTTAATTTATCAATCGATTTATATTGTTTCATTAAATGCTTCAACACGATTTTATTGCAATACTTTAAGAAAATTATTGGATCAAAATGTTATTTATCACCGATTTCAGAGCAAGATGCTGAAAAGTGGGCTGAATGGTTCACAGATCTCGAAGTGACTATTCCTTTAGGTGACGAAGCCTTTACTCCAACAAGTGTGAGTAAAGAAAGAAAAACAATCAATGATTTTTTGCAGAGTGGTGCTCACGTCTTCAGTATTGTTGATTTAAAATCTGATGAATTAATTGGTCGTTGAATGTTATTTGGTGTTAATACTATAGATAGAACTGCAAAACTTGGTATAGTAATTGGTGAAAAATCTTTTTGGAACAAAGGCTATGGCCAAGATGCAATGAGACAGCTACTTGATTATGGGTTCAATCTACTAAATTTACATAACATTATGCTTGGCGTTTACGCTTACAATAAAGCAGCCATTAAATGCTACAAGAACGTTGGTTTCAAAGAAATTGGTCTTAGAAGACAAGTTCGAATTGTTGGTGGCAAGAAATACGATATGTTATACATGGATATTTTGGCGGATGAATTTACATCA
>JAGMDP010000184.1 GCA_023128635.1 Candidatus Heimdallarchaeota archaeon
GTAGTGTTTGACACTCTTTTCTTGCGATTATTTTTTCCTTTGTTGCTTTTAGCAAAACTCCTATTGTTCCTGTTACCGTTAAGCCTAGACTTGTTGCTATCTCTCTTGCTAACAAGTCATCAATTATCACTACTGTTGATTTTTCTTTTGCTAGTAGCTCCCTTCCTATTGCTATTACTTCTGCTTCTCCTTTATGGATCTGCAATTCTGTTAGTTTTTTGACTATCTTTTCATCTGCTCTTTTTACTTCCAACCACGAACTAAACACTTCAGAAAGGATGACCAGTTCTGGTGCTGTTTTCTCTTGTAATACTTCTTGTTTTACTGTTTGTGTAGTAACTATTCTCGAAAATAATTGTGGTAATATTTCTATTATGCCTAATTTACTTAAATAGATTAAAGGTGAAGCATTAATCACTGCTAT
Source organism: Candidatus Heimdallarchaeota archaeon (assembly GCA_023128635.1). The sequence goes on from JAGMDP010000184.1 coordinate 425, forward strand.
CATTTTCTTTTCAATCCTTCTTTACAAAGGTCAAATCTTCTTGTAATGCTGCTTCATCGTATATCTTTACGTCTCTTTTCGCTAGTTCAACCATGATTCCTCTTAAAGACATCTTTGCTAGTTCTGCTGCTTTCCAAATGCTTAGATTTTTACTTTCAATTTCTTTACTTAGAAAATCTAATAATTCTTCTTTTATTGATTCATCAAGTAATTTTCTAATATAGGCTGATTTATCAACAATTTTTTGCTTTTCCATTAGGAATTTCAGTTTCTCTTCCAATTCCTTATCTATTCTCACTGATAATACAGACATCGTTCTCTTGTATACTGTGTCTGTTTTGGTATATATCTCTTTCTTTATTTTTCTGAGTTCCTTCTTTTAAGTGCATTTATAGTCCCCAGTTCAAATCTGGGATCGCCCACCAATTTTCTATTTTCTTTATTTTGCATATCCAATACTTTTTGTTCTTATAATATGTTCCCCAATAAAATAATCTAACAATTTTATGGATAAAAATTAAGAATTGTTTCACTATACTCTTATTTATGATTGATTTTGACTTAGAAAAAATTCCTCGGGAAAGAATCTGTACTTTACCGACCCCTATTCAATATATGCCACGACTTTCTGATTATCTGCATGATGTGAATGTATATGTTAAAAGAGATGATTTAACAGGAATTGCTTTAGGCGGTAATAAAAATAGAAAGGTTGAATATTTACTTGGCGATGCCTTGAAAAAATGTGCTGATACAATAATCACTGAAGGAACCCTTACATCAAATCATTGTTTACAAGCTGCTGCAGGAGCAGCTAAAATTGGCTTGAATTGTGAAATTATTTTATCAGATGCTCCAATTGGTGAAGAAATTCCCATGAATCTCTTATTTACTAAATTGCTGGGAATAAAAATTCATAGAGTAAAAACCAGTGCTGAAAGAAAAACAAAAATGCTTGAGATTGCTTCCTCTTTAGATAAGAAAGGCAATGTCCCTTACATTATTCCATCAGGTGGATCAGATAAAATTGGTATTTTCGGTTATATCAATTTCTTTAAGGAAATCGCTTTACAATCCGAAGAAATGGGGATAACCTTTGATTATTTCATTCATGGTACTGGTAGTGCTGGCACACAAGCAGGTTCTATTGTTGGTAAAAAACTATTTTATCCAAATTTAGAAGTTATTGGAATTAATGCTGGTTACAAAAGAGAAAAAATAGTTATGAAAATTAAGTCAATAATTCAAGAATTTGCATTAGATAATTCACTTAATTTAACGGTAAAGGAATCTGAGATTATCGTTTTAGATGATTTTATTGGCGAAGGATATGAAATCATTTCAGATGAAATCCTTGAAACTGTGAGATTAATAGCAAATATGGAAGGAATTTTCTTGGATCCAGTCTATAACGTTAAAGCTATGATTGGATTAATTGATTTAGCAAAGAAGAATTATTTTACAAAAGACTCAAACATTCTTTTCCTTCATTCAGGTGGCAATCAAGCTTTTTGTCATTTTATTGAACCTGTTTTGGAAAAAATAAAAAATAATCTTTAAAATTCACTCACTATAAATAATTTCATTTCGTTTTTGTTAGATTATTAGTGATTTTCATTAGAATAATACAGAATAATAAAAACCAAAGACAATAGCACCTCTGAGACTTTATGCAATTTTAGGAAGTCCCCAGTTCAAATCTGGGATCGCCCACCACTTTTCTAATTATTCTGAATTTCTACATTTCTATTTTTAGTTTCCCACTAGATTTAAATCACAAAAAGACTAATTTGAATTGGGGTTGGGTGTTCGTTATGTACTATTTAGTGAATAAAAAGAAAGTAAGATTTTTTCTGAAATATTGGTCTCTTTTAATCCTAATTACTAATTTCTTCTGTTTGCCTTCCTTGTTTGTAAACTCAGCAACATATTATAGTGAATTAATTGTTGTTCAAGTATACGTTCATTATGATGATTTTGAATTACTAGGTTCTGCATCTGTTTCAGAAGGAGAAAATATCTATAATTTATCATTGGTTAACTTGCCTTGCTCAAACACATCAGTTAGTTTTCTGTTTAGTGGATTTGATACTTGGACTCCAAGACCTCAAGATTATGTTTTAGCTCCGGGTGAAAACTCAAGTACTAATAGTTATAACTTAGTTGATGCCCTCTATCCTGGATCGGGTCATCTTTTGTATTATGTTTATGCTCAAACCGAAGATTCTGATGCAACTGTTCAGATGAGGTACTATATATATCATAAATCATACACAAATAATTTAGAATCTGATCTGCCTATAATTGGAATTGCTTTCTTAATAGTAATTAGTCTTCTTTTCAAAAAGAAGAAAGCTAGAAAATAGCTCATCTAACTATTATCAGTCAACTGATATTTTTCATTATGATTATTTTTGCGTATTTCACATTCCAAAAATCTATTAAAAAAGAGAAGTATCCACACAAAACGAAAGATTCATAAGAGACAAAACAGCGAAAGAAAATACAAAAAGGGCCGGTAGATCAGCTTGGAAGATCGCCTCCTTGGCATGGAGGAGGCCGTGGATTCAAATTCCACCCGGTCCACCACTTCTCTCTTTTTCTTAACCACAATCTTTAATGAATTTCTTTTCTCTTACCTCTTATGAACAAACATTCTTCTATTCTAACTCAACATATTGTTGGTATTGGTGGTATCTTCTTCAAATCGTCTGATCCTGCAAGTCTGACTAAATGGTATCAAGAAGTGCTTGGTTTCACCGCCCAAGTTCCTTATAGTGCTGATGATTCTGCTATCACTTTTCGGTGGAAGAGTTTCGATGGTGTTAATCAGAACACTGTTTGGGCTCCTTTCAAAGAAGGTGGAGACTATTTCGCTCCCAGTGAAAAAGAGTGGATGATAAACCTCATCGTAAAAGATATTGAATTATTACTTTCAAAACTTGTTGCCCAAGGTGTTCAACAAATTGGTAAGATCGAGGAAGAGTCCTATGGTAAATTTGCCTGGATACTTGATCCAGAATCCAATAAAATAGAACTTTGGGAACCTAATAGGGAATTCTTCGCAGATAAATACTAGAATAGTTGTTTTGTATTCTTACTCTTCCACCACTTCTAGTTTGACTTGATTTCCTTTTACCTTCCTTTGTTTTCGAATTCTCACCATATCAACAATTAATAACACTAATCCTATCATTGCTAATACGAATCCCCCTACTACTATAATGTAAAAAAATGCTCCGTCATCGATAGGAGAGTACATCACACTTCCTATTATGATTAAAACTATACCAAATAGTAATGATAAAACTTCCATGGTAATACTATAAATGCTGATTTTCGTCACTTTTATTCCATCCTTTGGACTCTCACGGCTCTCCTTGGTGGTGCTCTTTGATAAGTAATATTTGGTACTCCGACAATTATTACTCCATATACATTGTATCCTTTTGGTACTTTGAAGTGTTTCCTAATCTTTCTTTTTTGGAATACTCTTTGAGCAATTCCTATCCAGCAAGTCCCTAATCCTAATGCTTGTGCTGCTAACATTCCATGTGTTATAACGACTCCTGCATCATTTGGAGCCATATAGCTTGTGTACGCCCTAGAATAGAGGATAATCACACATGGAGCATTAAAGAAAACAATATCCTTTCCTTTTTCTACATCTCCTAATTCCCTATCAAGAATTACTTTTGTTCTTGGGTCTAATGCTCTTTTTCTCAATGCTGCTGAGAGAAATGGTAGTGCTAAGAATCTTAAAGGCAATAATTTTTTAGCTAATTTCAAGTCCTTTGTGGATTCCTTAGATAAGTATTC
>JAGMDP010000185.1 GCA_023128635.1 Candidatus Heimdallarchaeota archaeon
ACTTTTTTTTCAAATATAAAAAAAAGAAAAATGAGAGCTATTTTGCTCTTCGTTTTCGCATTATAAAAACAATAACTGCAACCATTACAATAGTTCCTATTGGTATTCCAGTATTTGTATTTGCTATTGATCCGCTGGATGTAGCTTGAACAATACCATGACTATAATAGATGTCCATTTCATTATTTCTTCCATCAGACCAAACAACATGTGGGATGTCTTTTGAATCTACTCGAATCATGAAGTAATCTCCGGGTCTGGTAAAGATAGCGTTTGTTGATTCATCGGTTATGGGTAAAGCATCTGTTATTGTCAAAGTTGTTGTTAGTGAATCATTAAAATAACCCATACGATAATACGGTTTGAAAAAGTCTCCTTGTTGATCATAATAGGCAAAATGCAATCTATTCTGTGAATCAATATCCATGTCTGGTTGCCATTGATTTCCATCAACAACTTGATTTATTGTATAACGATCACTCCAGTTAAGTCCATAGTCATCAGAATATCTTAGAAAAGTACCCCACGACTGATCAGCATCAATTAATTCAGCCCAAAGGCAATATAATCTATCATTACTGTCAAATCTGATAACAGGCAGAGTTCCTTTCATAGGTCGTCCATCTAATGATACCGTGAAAGTTCCATTCTCTGATTCTGCATTAATATCTACAGGGGTTGAAAATGTTAAACCTTGATCTATAGATTTTGTTACATAAACATCACCCCAGATTGCATCCAAAGTCCACCACAACCAAGCCACATACACATCATTTTGACTATCAGTTGTAACATAAGGACCTAAGTGATCAATGGGATCTGAAACACTATCTGCAATAAGACATATCTCATCAAATGATTGTCCATGGTCTGTGGATCTAGTTAATCGCATATATGTTGTACCGTTCGCTAAAACTATGTCATCATAAGCCACGTAGATATTTCCATCAGAATCAACTGTCATTGTTTCTTTATCAGCGAAGTCCACACCACCGGTGGCATTAACTCTGTTCCATGTATCCCCAAAATCAGCACTAGTTGCCACGGTAATATGAGAAAGCGGAGTTGTTGATCTACTATATTCTAGATATGCATAGTACAAATAACCATCAGCATAAACCAACCATGGATCTGATTGTCCAGTAAGAAATCCAGCATAATATGACATATAATTAAAAGTCGACCAAGTTTCCCCATTATCTAAGGATTTTGTAAATGAGACTCTAAGACCACCCGTGTTATGCCCATCTGCATCTTTCCAACCAGCAAAGATCTGATCATCAGGACCTATAGCAATTGTTGGTTCAACATGATGAGCAAAATGTAAATCACTTGTTGATAATAAAATATCCTCAGAAAATGACCCGATAAATGGGTTGTTGTTTGCAGAATATAATTCTGAATTTACTGTTGTGTTAATACTGTTGAATGATAAGGTGAGAATTAACTGCAAAGAAAAAATGAAACCAAATAAAACAGTGAAAGATTTTCTCTTAGCCAAAGTTTTGACCTCAATAATCTTACTATTATGTTAGTTGCGAGTTAGTTTTTGTATATAGCTACCAATCTAGATTTTCCCTTAAAATTTTTAAAGGACTAGCGAATTGTGATTTCAGAAATAAAAATAATAAAGAAAATTAAAAGTTTCAGAGGATGTTTTAATGACAGATATGAGAACTCCGATTTATGAATGGCATAAAGAAAATGGTGATATGGCTTCATTTGGTGGTTGGGAACTACCAATGCAATTTACTTCTATAAGAAAGGAGCATATGGCTGTAAGAGAGAACGCAGGAATTTTCGATGTAAGTCACATGGGTCGCTTCCGTTTTACAGGGAAAGATGCTTTTCCAATGTTGAATAAAATTCTACCACGAAATCTTATGAAATTAGCAGATGGTCGCTGTGGGTACAGTTATCTTCTCGATGAGAATGGAGGAATGATTGATGATTGTGTTACCATGCGAAAAAGTGAAGATTATGCTATTTTCGTTTGTAATGCCGGTCCACGAATCAATGATTGGAATTGGATGATTAAATTCATAGATGGTGAGAAACAAAAGAATCCAAATTTAGATATTAGTTATTATGATTTCACTTTAGATTCCGCTATGTTTGCTCTTCAAGGCCCAAAAGGTGTGAAAATTTTGGAAATAATGACTGATATTGAAATCCCGAGAAGTTGGGGATACTTTGAAACTCAGCTAGATGGTATTGACGTCATGGCTTCCAGAACAGGATATACAGGAGAGGACGGGTTTGAAATTACAATCGTTGGAACCAAAGATACCATTGCTGAGAAAGCAACCAAGCTCTGGAAAGCTATTCTGAAAGTAGGAGAACCATTTGGTTTATTACCTTGCGGTTTAGGTGCTCGAGATACTTTACGACTTGGTGGCGGCTTACCTTTGTCTGGTCAAGATTTCACTCCTGAGTATGATCCATTTGAAATGGACTTAGGTTTTCAAGGAATATTCATTGATATGAACAAAGAATTCTTCATCGGACAAGAAGCACTCAAAGCCAAGTATCCTACATTGAATGAAGAAAAGAAGTTAACCTTAAAGGAAATGACTAGGAAAAGAGTTGGTATAGAACTTTTGAAGAAAGGAATACCAAGACATGGCTACAAAATTCATTCCGAAGGAAAAGAAATCGGTGAAGTAGCAAGTGGAAGTATTTCACCTCTAACAGGAAAGGGTATTGCTATGGCTATTCTACCTTTAGCATATACAGCACTCGATACAGAATTCACTATTATTATTAGAGATAAACCATATCCAGCAAAAGTAGTGAAGTATCCTTTCTTTGACACTACTAAATACGGTCGTAGAAGAGAACAGTAAATTTTAGCGATGAAATTCATCGCTTATTCATTCTTTTTCTTTTTTATCGATTATCAGATCATCCAAGCTTGGAGCTTTTGTATCTGCTTCATCTGGGCAATGAACTAAAGCATTCCATATTTCACTTCCAGAAAGTCTTCCACTAACTTTGACTGATTCACCAACGAACTGCTCGAATTTTGCAGTATCAAAATTAGTTGGCACAGACTCCCAAGGATTAATAGCAAAGAGTTTGTATTCTTTGCCTTCTTCTGTAGTCAAAATAAACTCATTAAATTTTTTTGAAACAACACCGGTTAATTCTACTTCTTCCATCAAATTCACCTTTTTAAATTCATCATTCCTTTAGTAGGTCGTCTACCATTTGTTCAAATTCCTTCTCTTCTCTAGCTTTTAAAGCTCCAATCTTCTTATTTGTTAATTGTTTGAATTCTGTAATGAACTCTTTTGATAGAATCATTTTTGGCTTTTCTTTCTTAATCTTGTTAAGTACTTCTTTGAGATGCGATTTCGCAGCATGTTTCTGATTTGCTTCTAGAGCTTTAATTTCTTTCTCTTTTCCTTCTTGTTTTTTGAGTTTCTTTATTTTTCCTTCAATTTTGAAGACTTCATTTATTGCTCGTTCCATTTGAGCTCTTAGATCATAAAGAATAAATTTGGTTATGAGTTCATCAATGGGTTTCTCTAAATCACCCATTTCAATTTCTTTGACAATATCCTTTATACTCTCACCCATAGTTTTCTCTTCTTCAATTTGCGCTTTGAAGGCTGAAAGATTGAAGTCCTTTATCTCTGGTTCATATGCTGCTTTCATTTCATCAGCTGTCTCCAAAT
>JAGMDP010000186.1 GCA_023128635.1 Candidatus Heimdallarchaeota archaeon
TTGCTCGTTAAAACTTGGATTTGGTTTTCCAATTCTTTAATAGTGTCTGCTCTTTCATCAAGTTCCTTTTGTTTATCCATAATTTTATCTTGGAAGCTTTTCCCTAACATCTGCTGTACTTCAATATTTTCTTTTTCTCTTTTCCCAGTTAAAGATCGTAATCTTCGAAAGTCCCTATCTCGAATTGTTAATTCTTGTTCTAAATTCCCTCTTTCTAAATCAAATGCTTTGAGTTTTGAATCTAGCTCATTCAGTCTATACACTAAACCTTCTGTTGATTTGGGATCCAATTCCTCAACTTGATTACCTGAATGCAATTTAGTTAATGCTTTATACCAAATGAATAGAACATCTTGAACTAATGGATGCATATTTTGCCAATTAGTAGCTATAATTACCCAAAAATATGAACCAGGAATATCTGGATCAATTCTTTCAGATGGTGGATTTACACTTTCTGGGTTACGTCTCTTATATTCATCTAGAGTGTCCCATAAAGTCGTTTTTTGAGCAGCATTCATAAAATCACCGGTTTTCGAACTCAGTATTTTAGTTATAGCGGGATGGAGTCTTTAAACATTATTAATAGTGTAAAACTCGACACAAAAAATCTAAAATTTCAAATTAAAAATCTTAATGGCATTATCGGTAGTTACGTTAGCAACTTCATCTTCGGTGAGATCTTTTATTTTTGCAATCTCTTTGACAGCATAAATTACATTTGCCGGTTCATTTCTTTTCTTATCAGGGAATGGTGAAAGATAAGGAGAATCAGTTTCTGTTAATAGATTTTCTAAGGGAACTGTTTCTGCTAATCGTCTGTATTTTTTCCTGTTCGTAACAGCTGTTGGAATGGAAATGTAATATCCTCGGTCTACACACTCTAAAGCAGTCTCGACATCGCCTGAGAAACTGTGCATAATAACAGGAGTTTCTGCACTCGATAAGATATCAACTGAATCCTTTTCAGCATCTCTGCTATGAATGGTTAATGGTAAATTTAATTCGTTTGCTAATTTGATAAATCGCTTGAATATTTCATGTTGCTTGGTTCTTATTGCTTGCTTTTTCACCCAATAGTAGTCTAAACCAACTTCCCCAATACCAACTATCTCTTTTTTATCTGCATGTTCTCTTATATTGACAATCACACTTTCTATATTCATTTCATGATAATTAGCAGGTGAAGCTCCAAGAGTTACAAAAATTTTATCTGAATACCTTTTATGAAATCGAATTGATTGTAAATAATCAGTAATGAATACCGGAGAATCAATTAATGCTACAACATTGTTTTCCTGTGCATGTTGAAGAATGGTATTGAGTTTTAATCCTCTTTTCAAGGTATGATTTAGGTGACAATGTGTATCAATTGCTTTCAATAGAATCTCTCCTTTTTCATATTCACACTAATCCTAGCTTCTCCTTATCTTCTAATAACATAAGAACACCAAACCATGTTTTCTTGAATCCTAATTTTTCATATAGATTTATGGCTGGTAGGTTCTCATGATCAACACCAAGAATTATTTCTTTGATGTTTTGGTTTTTCATCTGAATAATATAATTTGTAATCAAACTCTGAGCAATCTTCAATTTCCTATATTTTGGAATAACCCCTATCTCTAAGATCATGCCTTTATTTTTTAGTGTCGCTGTCAATAATCCTGCACATAATTCCTTCTCGTATTTTGCTACAATACATTGAATACTAAAACCAATGTCTTCAACGGTCTTTTTTGTTTTTTCAAGGAAATGTTTTGTAATTTCCGGGTTATCAAGATGCTCTATCGAGTGTAGTTTATCTAAAGAGCTTCCATATGAAGCACTAATAGCTTTTATTAATTCAGGAGTTACTTCTTGACTAGATTCTGTCTTTAATCCTTTTAAAACAACTTCATTTTCTATATTGATATGCTCGAGAGTACAATTCATTTCTAATCTATCTGATTTTTTTCTGAATCCGATTTTCTCATAAAATTTCTGATAAAGACTGATCTCTCTTTTATCCATTGACCAACATTCAGTCCAGCAATCTGTAAATCCTTTAGCAAATGCTTGCCGAAAGCCTTCTTTAACTAATAGTCTGCCAATGCCTTTCCGTTGAAAT
>JAGMDP010000187.1 GCA_023128635.1 Candidatus Heimdallarchaeota archaeon
AAGCATGAAATTAATCGTTCTGCAGCTAATTTAAACTCCCATTTGTATAAGAAGAAACTGACTTCTGAAACTGTCACTGAACTTGAAGAAATTGCTGCATTATTGAAACGGTACAATCTTTCTGTTGAAGGTGTTTCATAGGGCTAAATTATTTTTCTTAATTAGCTAACCAGCTTAAACAAATTTTGCAGCGGTACATAATTGTATGGTAAAACGTATTGTGGAGCCATACTTGTGTCAAAACCTTGAATTAATACTACTTCGAGTTTCAGATTCCGTATGTCATGATTAGCTCTTCCTTCAATTGCGATTTCCAGAGTGGTCTTCGTTGAATTAGGTAGTTCTTTTGTTGATAATATACGGATTACAATATCTACTGTATAACCACCAATAATTCCTCCACCTATTATAACATCAACAACTTCTGGTGGATAAACAACACCATCCAGAGGTCGGATATAGTCATTTATGGCTTCATTTGCAAATGTTTGATAACGCCATTTCCGTATGATTTGCACAGAAGTTTGGACAATTGGAAATGCCACTACTAACAGGACTAAAACAAATGCTATTATCTGATTTCGTATTGTTCTTCTTGCTTTGATCTTTTTCACTTCTTGAGGTGGTTCCACTTTTCTTATCCAAAAAACAATCATACAACCAAGAATTACGCATATTACGTTAGTAATGAATAATACTGAACTTCCCAAAGCAATTTGCCATTCAGCTAAAACAAGAGCTATTCCAATATTGACAGAAACAGGTAAAAGAGCAGCTGCAGCAGCAACACCCACTAAGGCTAGAGAAGTTCCGCTAACAAAACATATACCCGCAGTTAATCCCGAAGCAATGGCTATAACAAGATTTACGATATTTGGTTCACCTCGGGCAATGATAAAAGCACTAGGTTCATTCAAAGTAAATCTGTAAAATGAACCAATTATTAAACCAATTAATATAGTAATTAGAATACCAACGCTCTGAGCAATGATTCCTTCCCGGAGGATTTTTTGGTTTGAAGTAACTGCTCCAAAAGCTAATGCTACAAATGGCCCCATTAATGGGGCGATAATCATAGAAGCAATTAACGTCACATTATCATCACCTACTAAACCCAATGCAGCAAGTATTGAGGACAAAATAGTCATGGAAATGTAATTGAAATTTAGCTTAGTTAACGATGAAACATTTTGTTCTAGTTCTTCTATCGATATTCTTCTGAGAGATCGATCTTGTTTTCTGCCCCTAATTCTAGGAATTGTTGCATCGACATCTGTGATAGATATTCTTCCCTTCACTCTTCCAATTCCTAAGTCTATTAAATGATCCATTACAAAACCCGTTCTATTTGGTGTTACAGTAATAAGAATTAAACTAAAATCGCTGCCTTTAACATGTGTGATTTGAGATGGAGAAACAACTTCATCTAGACTTTTCACTAGTTCATTTCCTTCTCCAGCTGGAACAGTAACTTGGATTTGCTTCATATTTTTACACCAAATATCTCAATCCATTAATGGAAAATATGCTTCTTATCTTTTTATCTTTTGGATATCCATTAACCTTTTTCTTATGAATCACACAATTTTCCCTAGAAAACATTTTAATCCAAAAAATCCTATTAAAATATGACTGTTTATTGGATAGTGAAGTGAAATTGAGCACCATTAGATTTCCAATGATTATCACTTGCTTTGTTTCAAAACCAA
>JAGMDP010000188.1 GCA_023128635.1 Candidatus Heimdallarchaeota archaeon
GCTGAAGAAGAGAAAATTCTAGATGTAAACGAATTAGCTAAAGAGGTTGATTATTTTTGGCTTCAAAGATATAAGATAAGCCCAAATCAAAAGAAGTTAGCTTATTCATTTGATAATACTGGGTATGAAAAATTTATCGTACAAATTAAAGATCTTGAAACCGGAGAAACTAGTACACCTGGTATGGAAAATATTGGTTGGAATCTTGAGTGGGCTGATGATACAACAATTTATTATACTATCAGAGACGATGCTCAAAGAGCCTATGCAGTAAAGAGACATATTCTTGGCACTTCAGCAGAAGATGATTTGTTAATTTTTGAAGAAGAGGATATTACTCGTCGCGTTTCAATCTGGAAAAGCAAAGATAAAAAGTATCTTTTTGTTAATTCAGAGTCGACATTGAGCTCAGAGGTTCAATTTTTGGATCTTTCCAATCCTTTAGGGGAATTTCTTGTTTTCTATCCACGAGAAAAAGAACATGAATACAATATGACCCACAAAGATGGTTGCTTCTATATTGTAACAAATTCTGATGATTCAATCAACTTTAAGATGATGCGTACTCCTGTAGATAAGATCGCCAAGGAGAATTGGGAAGAGATTTTTGCTCATAATGAGGATGTTCGGCTCTTAGGGAGCGAAGCATTTGAGAATTTTTTAGTCATTCATAAAAGACATGAAGGTTTGAAAAAAGTAGAAATCTTTTATGGAAAAGATAATGAGAGAAATCACGATGTAACATTCCCTGAACCTATCTATGGTGTCTGGAGTGGAAATAATTTTGAATACAAATCAGATATTGTGAGATTAGAATATACATCACTCATTACACCAAATTCAGTATTTGATTATTATGTTAATGATAAACAACTTGAATTATTAAAAGAGGATGAAGTGAAAGACTACAAAAAAGAAGACTTTGTTACTACTAGAAAATTTGTTAAAGCACGTGATGGAGTGGAAGTTCCAATTTCTATTGTTCATAAAAAAGGACTTGTTAAACCCGCTCCTACAATGCTCTATGCCTATGGTTCTTATGGTTATCCCGTTGATACTAATTTTTCCCCTACAATAGTTAGTTTGATAGAACGTGGCATGATTTACATCATCGCTCATGTCAGAGGTGGCGGAGAACTTGGTCGAAAATGGTATAACGATGGCAAGATGCTCAAAAAAATGAATACCTTTACTGATTTCATCGATTGTGCTCAGTATCTCGTTGATAACAAGATTACCACTAAAGAGCAATTAGTTGTTCACGGAGGTAGTGCTGGAGGATTACTAATGGGCGTAATAATGAATATGCGACCTGATTTGTTTCATCTAATTATTGCTCGAGTGCCATTCATTGATGTCATTAATACAATGCTAGATGAAAGTATTCCCTTGACTGCTCTGGAATGGGATGAATGGGGTAATCCAAAAATAAAGGAACAATTTGAGTATATGCTAAAATATTCTCCTTATGAAAACATAGAAGCAAAAGATTACTCACATATACTAGTGACTACAGGATTAAATGACCCAAGAGTTGCTTATTGGGAACCAGCAAAAATGGTTGCTAAACTTCGAGCACTAAAGACTGATAAGAACACTTTGATCCTAAAAACCAACATGGGTGCAGGACACGGTGGAGCTTCTGGTAGATATGAGAAAATGAAAGAAACAGCGTTCATTTATGGTTTTGCTCTTGATAAAGTAGGTTTAGTAAAATAACTAAACCTCTCATTTTTATTTTCTTAAATGATAAATTCTCTGCTTCAAATAGTTACCAGGTATTTCCTTCTTACTATTTTTCTAATGATTCTAATTTTAGAACATATGGTGTTTCTTTCAAAGTTTTTTCCATTGAATGTGATCCTATCCAAGCAAGTAGTATTGCAATATCTGCGACTATGAAACGACTTACCCAAAAGTCAGACATAAATTGAAATGAATCAGACCAGAAATCAACGAGATAAATGGTCACTAAAGTGAATTCTATGATTAATGTCCCTATGAGAATCCATCTGGTAAGTTGTTTTACTCCTTGTGCAAAAACGGTATAAAAGATTGCTATAAAAAGAAAAACATAGAAGGCAGACCACAATCCGAACTGGACGAATCCGAATTGCACTAATAGGAGAATTACACCAAAAGCTATACCACTTATCTGAAAAAATGAGGAAATAAATTCCAGGGATTTATACTTATAACTAATAAAGATAATAAATCCAATAACAGAAAGACCACTAAATCCAAGTGCAATACCTTGATATGCCTGTGGTGAAACAAAGGATAAAAGGTTCGGCGGCTCATAGAGGAAGGGATCACCTAAATATGTCAATCCTACCAAGAAAGAAACAATAAGAGCGAATTCCACTATAAGAACTATTATTTCTTTTGCCAGTCTCGAACTTCTTTTGGTTTCAACGCTCATAATCTTGCTGGTGATCTCGGTTTTGTGTTTTTCATTTATTTCTTCAATTTTCGGTTTTAATTTGTTATATAATCCAAACTTTTTCAGATCTTCTTTGATTAAATCTAATTTGTCGACTATATTGCTTTCAGCTCGTAATTGCAACAGCCCAATATCATCATCTATCTGAGTAAGAGCTCTATCTATTTCCCCAAGATATGAGCCATACATTTCTACTATAGTTTCATTTACACTACTGAATATTGAAGGAAAATCTTCGAATCTCTTATCCAGTGTACAAACTAATTCCGATATGTATTCCCAAGTATAAATTTCATCTACGATTCTTCTGAATTCATCATAAGTGAGGTTTGTGAAATCTCTTAATTTTGAAAGAAGAAGTCTTAATTGCTTTGAGTGAAAATTCTGGAATTTCTCTATATTAAGCTGCCCATCCTCCTCCATAAATTCGTTTAGAAAATACATAATTATAGTTTGATAGAACAAATATAAAAAAATATTGAGGGTAATAAAGTGCAGGTGGTGAAGATTTATTATTCTATTTTTGGTTTATGTTTGCTGTATCAATCTTCTACATGACATCAAATATTATTGATTAAGGAATTAAATAATACCTTTTTTTTCTCTGTAATACTAAAGATTTATTATTCTCAAGTTTTCAGTAAAATAATTATGAAATCTGTTGAGCTTATTTGCGAGAAATACGCAATTCAAAATGCAGTAGAGCATGGAGAAGCACAAGTTGGTTCTATCATGAAGATTATCATGAAAGATAATCCTGAATTACGAAAAGAAGCCAACAAAGTGAAAGATATACTCGAGAAAAAAGTAGAGTACGTTAATTCCTTGAAAAAAGAAGAAATACAACAAATAGCTCAACA
>JAGMDP010000189.1 GCA_023128635.1 Candidatus Heimdallarchaeota archaeon
TTGTTTGTAATTGCAGTTGCTATAAAGCCGGAACATAAAGAACCAATAAACGTTAAAATTCCCCAACCGACTTGTTGCAGACCACTATATGCGCCCATTTGCTCTTCAGGAGCAATATCTAAAACATAGGCATTCATTGAGACAGTTATAGAGCCCATAGCTGAACCCCCGATAATATTTGATAGAAGTAGCATTTGCCAGTTGCCCATGAATACTGCTCCAATCATAACTAAAGGTATAACAAACATAGCTGCACGACCATATATGATGAAAGGTTTGCGACCAAATCTATCGCTTAGTTTACCTCCGAAAAATAAACCCAAACTAAAAAAGACTGAAAACATAGCATTAACTATTGCTATTTGTGGAAAATTCATTTTAAGAACAGAGACTTGTGCTATTGGAAAAATTGGCCACATTAAAGACATGATCAAACCAAACACGGAATTGACTATAAAGAATTTAGTAAAACGCTTATCCTTTAAAGCAAGTAGCATTTTTGGTTGTTTCTTTTGGACACCTGATTTCTTTGTTTCTCTGAGAAGCAATGCTCCGATAAAGCATAAAAGAAAATTAATTGCTGCAACACCAAAGGCTATACCATATTGTAATCGTGGTTCAATTTCTGGTATAAAGATAACGAGATCACGGAATTGTAGATGAACATTAAATCCTCCGTATTCTTCAATGATATAAAACACTCCGGCAAGTGCAAGCATTAAGCTTACAGAAACAGCTGTTCCCATCGCAGATAAGCGACCCATGAAACTAGCTCGTTGTTCAGTTTTCGTAACATCACCTAGAGTGGCATTCCAAACTGGAACAATAATACTAAGAGCAGTTGCTTGAATGATTGAAATAATAATTAGCATCATAGGATTATTCAGAAATATCAGAACAACCATAATTGAGAAACTCAGGAAAAACCCAAGTAACAAGAAATATTTTCGACCATATTTATCGCTTAATCTCCCTATAGCCCCTTGAAATAGAGAACCCATTAAATTACGTATGGAAGTTATGAATCCCAAGGCACTGGTTGTAACTCCAACCAAAACAGCAAATGCTGAAAAGAAATTGAATAAAAACGACTGCCCGGTAGCATTCCCTATAGATATTAAACGGAATAAATTTAGTCTCCTTTTCTCTTCTTTTCCTGTTTCATCTGATTTCTCTGTAGAAGGATCACATTCCTCATCTGGAATTTGCTCTTCGTTTAATACATCTCCTTCTTTCACAGAAATCAGTCCTAAAATAAATTTAATTCAATAGTATATGTTTCGTTTAAACATTCAATGAGTTTTAAACATTTGTAAGGAAGTTGAAAAGCAAAATGAAAAAAGAAGAAATGACTTACATTTTCACTTCTTCAAAGAAATTTTGATGATATCTTACTAATCGACTCTTTCCTTGACCATAGACTTCGTGTTTCAGTTCGCTTACTATTTTTATTTCATCGAACACAAACAATCCATTATCGTATCCTCTTTGGAAGAGATCGAATCCATGTAGGGATTCAAAGAGTTCTTTTTTGAATTCCTCTTCATTATTTGTGAATTCAGGTTCAATTGTTAAGGTTATTTTTGGTTTATATTTATCTCGAGAAACAAAAACTTCCCAAAGACGCACTTTTCCATTTTTGAAGTCTTTTCTTAATAATTGATCAAAAATAATTGCTGAGAGTCTTATTAATCCCAGATTAATCACACCATCAGTTCTACCCATTATTTTGAGCCTGATACTATCTTCTCCACAAGCACACTCATCATTTGCTATGACTTTTACTGCATCTCTTACACGATACCTAATCATTGGTAACGCTTCTTTGAAGTCTGTTAGAACTAATTCACCTGTTAACCCTTTTTCTGCTTCTGTTGCTAAGATTGCTTCTGGGTGATATTCAAGATCACTTTCTTCTTTTTCTAGTTCTTTATCAGGTATAATCTCAATAATTGCTTGATGACAGGGAAAATGCAGACCATTATGCTCAGCGCATTCATAACCCCCACTGAAACCTTCTGTAAAAGCATATACATCAAATGCTTCTAAACCCCATTTATCTTCTATTGCTTTTCTGTAGGGATCGAGTGATTCACCTCCAAAATATCCATATTTCATATTTTTGAAGATGTTCTTGGGATAAATTTTCTTAAATTTGGTAGCAAAGGCTGCTACTTTTAATTTCATACTTTTCTCCATATCAGCTCGTGCTTTCAAAATTTTAGGAGTATTTATAGCAATTTCATCCGCCATTCTAACTGTGAGTGAAGGTGTTCCAACTAAAACAGTTGGATTTCTTTTTAATAGCAAGCCAAATCCATCTTGAATATATTCTGGAGCAAAAGCAAGAATTTCAATAGGTGTACCTAATTTACCAGTATTTTCTAGTAGCTTAAAGGGTGAGCTCCCAGAAATAAATGGAGGCGGCAAAACAATTGTTAAAATACGATCCGTGGGTGAAAGTTGTTTCAGAAATCTCTCAGCACCACCCATACCTGCAATTTCATAATCATTATATGTCCAAGGTATCCATTTCTTATTTCCCATAGAACCTGATGTTGTATACCAAAAACCAACTGTTTCTGTTAAAATGAAATCCTCCACAGTACTATTCGCCCAAGCAATTCGCAAATCATTTGCACTTGTGAATGGTACTTTTTCTAATCCTTTGTATCCCTTTAATTCCTTCACATTTATGTTTCGTTTTTTCCATCGCTCACGATAGAGAGATGATTTGTAGGCTCTTTGTATGAGTTGTGAGTCATCTAGACGTTTCTCATGCTTTTGGTATAATTTTTGGAACTCTGACATATCTTTCAATATCCTTAAATTGATTTACTGCCCATTAGGCAATATTATTATTTGTAATACTAACAAATTCTAATGTCGATATTTATTCATTATCTTTGCGGTTGATATTATATGACATTCGACAACTTACTCTCATTACTCATTAAGAATCGTCTGAATAAAATGAAGAAATTAGTGGAAGATAACGATCTAATTTCTATTAAGAAGGAAATTGAAAAATATGACTATAAGAAATTAGAATTGGTAAAGAAATACCATCTTATAACTGGATTAAAACATGTAGCTAAAAATTCCCTTTATTACAAAGATAAAATACCACCTCAAATTAAAGATATTAAATATAATAATGCTTTAGCTATTATTCCTAAATTACCTTTCACTACTTCTTCTGAGGTTTCAAAAGATTCAGAGCAATTTCTAGCAATACCAAAAAAAGATGTAGTTAATATTCATTTCACTTATGGGACAACAGGTAGCAAAAAAACAATTTATAACTCAAAAAGGGACATGAAACAAATCAATTACAGTTATACTTTAGGATTTATAAATTGTGGAATTGTAAAGTCTGATATTGCACAACTAGTTTATTCTTTTGGTGTTTGGGGATTGGCTGAGAATATTCAAAGAGCATTACTAAATCAAGGAATTATTACTTTATCAACAGGAAATTATGTTAATTTTCAAGAACAGCAGCAATTTATCGAGAAATTTGGAACCACTGTGATTTTTGGTACACCATCCTACGTTTACAATCTCGCAAAAGAGTGTGATCTACCACAAAAGAACAAGGAGAAAATGAAAGCAATTCTTGTGGGTGGAGAAGGATTACCAGAACATCGTAGAACAATAATCGAGGAGCGTCTCGGTGGAGAAGTCTACATTAATTACGGACTCAATGAAGTTGGTGGCGGAATTGGTTCTGAATGTAGGATTCATAATGGATATCATATCTTCCCTTCTTCACACGTCGAAATTGTTGATCCAAAAACAAGTGAACCTTTCGATACTGAAGAATATGGTGAACTAGTTGTTACATCACTTAATAGAGAAGCAATGCCTTTGCTTCGTTACCGCACCGGTGATATAACTCGAATACTTGATGGCGAATGTGATTGCGGATTGAAATTACCCAGGATTGATTACCTAAAAGGTAGAGCTGATGATAAAGTAATAATTGGTGCTGCAGAAAAATATTATCCTATTAATTTTGATTTATTATTGGATCCTATACCTGAAATCAAAGATTATTGGATTGAAATTAGCACAAAAAACGACAAAGATGCTTTAATGATTTATGTGTTAGCAGATAAACCATCCAAGAAATTAGAGGAGAAAATTATAGAGATATTTTATACTTTAGACTCAATAAAAATTGACATAGAGACCACTAAAACATTGAATGTTCCTGAAGTAGTTTTCATAGACAAATTACCGAAGGGTGGAAAAAGAAGAAGACTTGTCGATAAAAGGAAGTTTCTAAAATAAGTTGATGGATGAATAAAATGAAGAAAAGGACGAAAATTATTCTTGTGATATTTCTGGTAATTGTTACTTTAACAGGAATTATTATTCCTCTGATTCCTTTTATGATGTTTACTCCTGCTTATGGCACACCTTCTTTTGAATTTCCTATGGTTGAACCTCTCAATGTTACTAGTTTGTCTGCCTACAACACTCCAGATTGGGGGGAACCAGGAACATTTCACAATGGTATTGATTTGGTGATTAGTGGTCCAACTCAACTCATTTCTCCTTGTTATGGAATTGTAAACAATATTTGGTATAACATTAATCCATATTCTGAGGGAGTAGCAATGATCCATGTATCCATAATGGTTAATTATGGTTGGTCTCTAAAACTAGTTTTTGAACCATGGGCAAATACAACGGAAATTCGAGAACAACAATTAGCAGCAATAGTGGTTAAAGTTGGAGATAAAGTCAAACCTGGTGATTTAATTGGAACGTTGTTGTATAATTATGAGTATCCTCACCTACACTACATGATCATGCATAATGGAAATGATGTTTGCCCGTTTGACTATTCATCAGCAGAAGCTAAAGAAATTTTCTTTGAAATTGCTACAAGAACTAATACTACCATTAGTTATCCTTAGTAGTTTTTTAGGTAAATTAGTGATAAAGTTATGAATCAGAACAGCTAGTAATTATATTACAAAAACAAATTTGTTATGAGTTGATTCTTTTGTGCGGAAGATTTGCTAGATTCTCACCTGCCCATGTGTTTAGGATGTTGTTTCAATTAAACGAGTTTCTTGAGCTACCTCCTCAGTACAATATTGCTCCCGGACAAGACATTTATGCTGTTCGAGGAATCATTGTGAGAGACGAACAAACAAGAGCAGCTGCTACAAATAACTTTCAAAAAGAAGTAGTTCCTCTCAAATGGGGATTAATTCCTTTCTGGGCTAAAGACCCAACAATTGGGAATCAGATGATTAATTCTCGTTCTGAAACTGTTAGTGAAAAACCATCCTTTAAAGCAGCTTTCAAGAATCATCGCTGCCTAATCCCGGCAGATGGATTTTATGAGTGGCAAAAGAAGAGAGATGGGCCAAAACAACCCTACTTTATTCATTTAAAGGAGAACAAACCTTTGGCTCTTGCAGGTATTTGGGACAAATGGAAAAGTCCAGAAGGGAAGGAAGTAGAATCTTGTTCTATACTAACCACTGAACCAAACAAAGTAGTAGAACCTATACACAAACGAATGCCTGTGATCATTAATCCCAAAGATTTCGATCTGTGGTTAAATCCCGAAAACAAGGAAATAGATGAAGTCAAACCTCTTTTGAAACCTTATGATGCCGATAAGATGGAAGCTTATCCTGTTCCTCTCTACGTAAACAAACCGGAAAACAAAGGGGAACAATGCATTACAAAACTCGTAGAGAAGTACAAGCAACAAAAATTATTCTAAGCAAGTAACTTCTCGAGTAAATTTTCTCCCGGAAACAATTTGTTCTGTGCATTTTTTTCGACAAAAATACTTACAGTTGACTCTCACTTTTGGTCATCTATTAATTAGGGGCTGCTCTAAATGTTCTTCGAAAATGAACTGAGGATTTGTAGCTCTGCTGAGAGGAGAAGGGTAACCGAGTTGGAGACCACAGAAAATATGAGTCGAAAGCAAGAGGTTAGGTTCCTACTGACTGACCTTGATTACAAGATGCCAGAAGAAGAAGGTCAGCTACCCACCATTAGGTTATTTGGGAAAACTGAGGATACACAAGTTCTTGTGAAAATTCGTGATTTTGTTCCGTATTTATACGTTAAGAAGAACAAAGACATTGAATTTATTATCCAAAACGATCCAATTATTAGTCGCTGGCAAATAGGGATAGAAGAGGTTACTTTACGACGGTACTTTTGGGCAGGTGAGAGACAAAAAGTCATCAAACTTTATGGACTCGACCCTAGAAAGATTTTTGACATTAGTAATGAACTGCAAAAACTGGGTCTCGAGACTTTTGAAACAGATATTCCGTATCTCAAAAGATTTCTGCTAGATAATAGCATCAAATGTTTGAACGTCCTTGCAGTGAAAGCTACTAAAAGCGAGCGAAAAGAAAATGAGCTGCATCTCGAGGCTAGTTTTAGGGATATTCAGACTGTCTCTGATTCAGAAATCACCACCCCCGTGTTATTTTATCCATTGAAGACCATGGCTATTAATGTGAAAATTGCTCGAGAGGATGAGACGGTTCAAGAATTATTGCAAAAAAAGAATCGCCCAATCTTGGCCATCAGTGCGATGTGGGGAGAAGATACTAAGCCTGAAAATGGTAAATTATTCATCTTACAAGAAAATTCGGAAGAAGAAGAAAAAAGAGTGTTAATGGACTTCATCAAGTATCTCCAAAAGATACAACCAGATATCCTCTGCACCTTTCAAGGAGATTCATTTGATCTACCCTATCTCATCCATCGAATGAGTGTCCTAGGCATCCCGACTCACTTATTATCTATGTTCAGAGATGAACCGAGTTATTATTCCGGGCGATTGCTTTCGTATAGGATGAAGGGAAGGATGATTTTTGATTTAGCACTAAGAACCTGGGGCATCCATCCTCCTTCTGGTAAGAAGGGAATATATGATGTGTCTGGAGAAGTCCTAGGTAGAGGAAAATTTGGGATGAAAAGAGAGGAAAACGACGATAATTTTGCCGAGTATTCTGCAGGATTAGGAGAAGCTAATGCTGATAGAGTTTTTTGGACCCTCTGGAAAGAGTGGATTGTCAAAGGAAAAAAAGAAAGCTTAAGCCTTTTAGCAAAACGTTGTTTTTATGATTGTAAACTGATTTATGACCTGTATTGGAATCTTGGGATGACCGGGTGGATAGAAACCCTTCGAGTAACTGGTTTTCCAACAGCGGAAGCCAATAGTTGCACTGAAAGACTCAACGGAGAATTTGAGTTAATGCGGTACATGCGTCGAAAAGGAATTCTCATCCCGAAACGGCCTGACGCAAAACAAGTAGAGAAGAATAGGATTTTGCGGGAAACTCATCCTCACGAAGGCGGAACAGTGCTTTATCCAAAAGGCTCGCTTCACACAGGAGTTCTCATTGCAGATTTCCGTTCAATGTATCCAAGTGTGATGATTGCTCACAATGTTGGAGGAGAAACATTACGACAATGGATTGAAGCAAGTGATTACGGCGACCCAAAGAAGCTTTTCGACAAGCAATCGCGATCCTGCCTTTCGATTATGGAAGAGACATTGATTAGTAAGAGAATTAACAAGAAAAACGAAATAAAACGACTCTCGAAACTGCTAGAAGAAACAACGGATCAAGAAGAACGAAGCAAAATACGAGGAACAACAATTATGCTCGAGAGAGAGCAGAACTCAATGAAAATAGTAGCCAATTCGATGTATGGAGCCCATTTCTACATTCGGAGTCGCTTCTACACTCAGACATTAGCATCTGCTATTGCAGACAGTGCGAGGACTTATCTTCTGGGCATTGAAGAAGGTCTTGAAAAGGTCTCGAGAACGGTCACTCCTTGCGAATTAATTTATGGGGATACGGATTCTACTTTCATCAAAATCTTAGATGAGAGTATCTTCACAGAAATTTATGCTGAAACCAACCTTGAGAACAGAGAGAAACTCATAGGCAAATTAATGCGGTGCGTTAATGCGATCCTAAAGGAGATTAACGACAAGCTTCCAAATCCTCTTGAGTTAAAATTTGAGGATATTGCTTATCGAGTTATCTTCAAGCCTGATAGAAAGAAAGCTTATAGCTACATTAGTTTACTCACGGAAGATTTCAAAGTGAAGGGATTCGAGGCCGTTCGTTCTGATTGGTCCCCTCTTGCCAGAACGGCTCAAAGAAAAGTCTTGGATATTCTGCTAAGTCACCCCAAAAACTCGAGAGAAAATGAAACCGAATTTCAAACTGCAAGACGCTTTCTCATGGCTCTTGGCACTAAGGTTCTGCAAATGTCTACTGAGGAACTACTTCCTAAGGTTGTTATTCTCTCACCAATTCGTCGTCATCCGAAAGATTACAAAGCGAAAGCACCCGCTGTGCAAGCCTTTGTGAACTATGCTCCTCGAGAGAACTTACAAGTCGACAAAGAATGGATGGATTATGACAAATTCCCCTGGGTAATTGTTGCTGGAAAGGGGTCAGTATATGATCGTGCGAGACATCCGAAATACGTTGATGATATCGATCGAGACCACTACGTGACAGAAATGCTTCGTTGCTGTGAGGACCTTGGGGTGAGAGTTTCCTTGAAGGAAGTTAAAGGAGCGCTCCCTGGTCGACTCGATGACTTATTTGCCAGTGTAAATGAAGAGGTAGTGGTAAAAGAAGAAGAAATTATTCAAATCGAGCAAGAGGAAATACTAACAACTGTTGGAAATTCTGCTATCATAGAAATCATTAAACCCATTCAAAGTGGAGAGTTAGAATGGCGAAAGAAAAAGAAAGGTATTAAGAGAAATGTGAAAAGGCAAAGAGCAGCAGGACAAGCTGCTTTGACGTTATTCGCTAATTCTGATGAGGCAACTACTCCTGAGTAAGTTCGCTTTCAAGTTTTGGTCCTTTCCCAGACAATTCCAGCATGAATTTTCCAGTAAGCTCCACCAGTGGAGTGTCGTGTGCTGCTTTGTTTGTACCCAAATCAATAAAAGAACAATTTTCAAGTGCATTAGCAACTCTATGTACGAAATCACTTTCATGGACTGTGTCTAAGGTAGCACCAATTAATATTAACCGGTCTTTTATCTTTGGCAAATTATCCCAACCATTGTAATGAGCGATACTTAGAATATTTTTCCTCATTTTTCTAGGATCCGCTTCTGTTATGGATCGTTTATATTGTGCAGATTGCTCTGGCTCATTCTTCTTATCAACTCGGACATCTCCGAGAAGCCATCTTATGAGGGGCTTAAGCATTTGAATAACAAATGGCGGAAAAATACGTAAAATAATGAGTGCATATCTTGGGAAATGGAACTCTACTCCAGGACTAATTAAGATAGAACCAAGTGGAGTCATTGTTTTTTGCGCATGATTCTCGAGAACACCAGAACCAGCCAGTGAACTTGAAATCGTAATATATTTTTTCTTATCTAAGCCCAATGCTTTCTCTATATCAGCTAAATCCATGGCATGACGAGGAATATCAAATTTAGCTTTCTTCACTAACTTACTAGTGATTTTCTCTCTTGATTCAACATAGTAGACTGGATAATTTTCGTTAAGTGCTTGAACAACTGGTTCCCAACGAGGGAAAATGCTAAACATCCCTGGGATGAAGAAAACAGCAACATCCTCTCGAGGGGTTTTAACATCTGGAAAGGAGAGAACTCTTAGTTCACTTCCATCTGACACTGTAATCATTTGTTCTTTTGCACTTTCTTCAAAAGGAGTTTTTTGATATTTTTTCTTCTTTGCCATCGATATTCTCACTACTTGAATTCAATACTTTGGTGCAGACATTATCGCCTATTTTATAGACTTATTTGGAAATGGTGTTTAAATCACTTCCTCTTATTTCTTCGTTTTGCTTGTTTTGCTTGTTCCGCTTGTTTTACCTTCTTCCTTTCTTCTACCAATTTTTCTTCCTGTTCTTTTTCATGTTTCGCTAACCACATCAAAGTAATGTCTTCAATAGAGATTCCTGAAGTTTTGAAATCAATGAATTTTCCCCAATCTATTATCTTATTATGGATATCAACCGCTTCAGCACGAGTTCCTGCGAAAAACCTACACATCCCACCGATCATTTCATATCTAGGCCAAATACTCTCTGCTTCCTTTTCTGACATTTGATCCTTTGGAATAACCATGATATCGTACATATAATTGAATTCATTCTGTAGTTTTGTTACATCAACCATTCCTTGGACAGTGCCACCTAAAGAAATCAGTAGGATTTTGTCACACAGCTGATCCACAACATCAGGTGAGTGATCAACTAAAACCAATGTTCGTTCTTTGCCTTGCTTCTCAAGAAAATCAAGAACAACCTGTTTTCTCCTAAAATCAATGCCACTTGTTGGTTCATCAGCAAAAAGAATTGCAGGATTTTTTTGAAGTCCAACACACAATCTGGTTATTGCTTTTTGCCCTTCACTAAATGTTTCGAGTTTTGTATTCCATAAGTGATCAAGTTGTAATTCCTCTATGAAATCCTTAGCAAGTGCCATATCACCATTTGTTACTTTTACAAAGAAATCCAAAGTTTGTTTTAAAGTTAGTTTCTTTTGAAAATCCATAGCTGGAGATACAAAACTAATATGCTTTCTTACTTCTTTCATTTCTGAAACAAGATCATAGCCACAAATTTGTGCATCGCCACCATCAGGTGAATAAATCGTTGAAAGTGTTTTTAAGAGAGTGGTTTTCCCAGAACCATTAGGACCGAGTAAGGCCAGAGATAATCCCTTTGGCAAGTCAAATGTAATACCATCGAGTACCCTTTTTTTTGCAAAAGGTTCTTTATTTCTTGTGAAAAGTCCACCCATTGGGAATTCCTTAATCAAACCATCTGATTGTATTATTTGATCCACCATTCTTGATTCACCTAGTAAAATTCTATTGTACCTCTCTTTCTAGCGATTTTTGTCATCCATTTCACGAAGAAGTAGGACCCTATGAGGAAGACTACACATACTGCTACATTAATCAGAATAACAATGCCATAAGATAGTCCCGCAAAAGATCCTCCGCCTTCAATTAGTGCCATATCTGGAAATCTTGCAGCAGTATTGTGTTCTATCAAATACTTCCGAAAAGCAAATTGTCCTGAAACGACTGGAGAACAAATAAAAACTACTGGAATCCACCACGCACCCATGCCTGAAAATGTTTCAACCATAAAGAAATAACCACCAGCAATACGAACTAAATACAGCATGATTCGTACAATTGTTGTGGTTTGTTTAACGAGTAAGGTTATTGAGCCCATAAAGAAACTAATGCTCATCATAAAAATATAGCTCAGCAAAATCAAAGGAACTAACATAAAAAATTCAGAAGCAGTATGTGGGAGTAAATTCACATCACCATTTTTCACGAGTGCAAAAGTAGGTATTGTAGTGATTAGAAATATAACAAAAAATTTCATACTAGAGGAGATATATCTACCTACCATAATACTGAATGTGTTAACATTATTTGTGATAAGGTAGCCCATTGTACCTCGTGCACACTCTTCTCTTAAACAGAAAGAGGTTTCTTCATAGTTTCCAGTAAACATTGTCCAGAAAGCAGATGAAGATAACAAGAAAAGTGAAAACGAATAATTGGGAGCAAAAGCACCTGTTCCTTGTCCAACAGATAAACCAAGAAAACCATAAGCAACAAGATTGGTAATCGTCCATATTAGTTGAATAACAATATCAGATTTATATTGCCAGTCAGTTATCAGACTTCTTTTCACACCAGCTAAGGTAACATCATACATAGATGATAATGTTTTTTTTGCTTTCGTATCTCCTTTGAAAACACTCATGTAAATCACATAGTACCTTTATTTATGAAATTCACTTGTCAATGTGAACTACTCTAACAAATAAGGTAATAGAGGAAAAAAGGTTTGTGGAAAAAAAAAGATAGAGATTAGAGTGCCCTACCACTCATCATCATAATCTGAAGAATCCCATTCTCCATCATCAGACGATGCTTTAAAAGCTTCTTCTTCATCATCTAACCAAAGCTCTTCATCTGATACCATTTCAATGGATTTGGTTTTCTTTTTCTT
>JAGMDP010000019.1 GCA_023128635.1 Candidatus Heimdallarchaeota archaeon
TTTTGATTTGTATTTTCCTGGTTCTTTTTTAATAGGTGAGAGAATAACTGCTTTTGGAATAAGTTCTTCAGCAGACATTTGGAGTATTTCTATACCTAGCTCAATAAGATATTGTTTTGCTTTAATCATGCCCGAATCAACATCATCAACCTCGACTTTCTTCTTCATTACAGGTTCGGTTAAGATTAATTGTAGAACTTTCTTTTGTGAGTCTCGAGAAAGCTTAGACCAATCAGAACGAACTGCTTCAAAACCTGTGATCTTTAATTTTCCAGATAAAATACTATAATAACTATATGCTTTTGCTCTCCCCGGTTTGAAAATTAATCTGTATGCAATATCTTCTAAGGTTAATTCCATGGCTTCTGGGAATTTCGAATTTAAATTTTCAAGAATTGAATTTGTGATAGCCATTAGTTTCTCTAGATACTTTTGTTTTTTCTTGGGGTTTTTTTCATTATAGGCATTTATTACAAATGACTCATCGAGTATTTTTATGAACGCAGAATCGGTATCTCCATAAATGATATCAACTGGAGTTATCTTTTTAGAAACCTCTTTCAGAAGTTTTTCCATTTGAAGAATGTAGGTTCTTGCGATATTTGTAATTGCATTACCAAGTGTTATGGAATAAAACCGGCTTCTAATATAATTGTGACTTCCGTACATACTATTAGCAACGATTTTCATAGAATATTGTTCTTTGTCAAGAATCACTCGTTCCTCTGATAATCTCTCACTCTTTTTCTCATCTGTTGTATCTTTCAATTTTTGATCAAGAACTTTTATTGCTTCTTTCGTTTGTTCGCGACGTTGAATCAATGATTCTTCCATTAATGACAAACATGATTGAGGTTTTGAGTGGAATAATTCAAGTGGATTAGCATCTTCAATATCCTTCACTCTTTTGAGTGATTCCCCACCTATATTATGAGCGACACAAACAGATGGATACATGCTCCGAAAATCACTTATTATAACACCAAAGTGTAAAGTTCCTTTGGGGATTAGAACAGTTCCTCCTGTGTGTGGATTTTTCTTTCTTTCAATTCTCCTTCTTGCGACTTCATTATCACTTGGAGCCATAGGTATCAAAACATCTTGTATTCTAGCGAACCTCATAAGTTCAAATTCACCTTGGATTCTTTCTGTACTTCCTGGAGCTTCGCCTGGAGGATAACCTGTTAATCGTATTACCTCAAGCCATCCTTGAACCCCTAATTTCCAAGTTAATTCGTAAGTTAGTTCACTATCTGTTAGGGAATATTCTTCAAGTTTCTTTTGATCTGCTTTGTTACCCTGTAAAAATCCTGACCTCCATAATTCACCAGTGGACTTTTCTATTTTGATTTTCCCATACCCAAGTACAGTTTCTGCTATATCTCCCAAACCCTTTTTACCTGATATTGGGTGAATCCCCCAAGTTCTAGGTGAGATATCGTAAGAAATTCGTCCTTTGATTCTATAACAGCGATTACGATTTGAATAGAAGACAGAATCATTTTGAAAAATTGAGAACAAAGAATTGGGGATTGACATTTTTTCCATTCTAGCCAAGAGATATGGAAAGTCGAAATTATCTCCATTAAATGTGATTAGGACATCTGGTTGAATGCTATTAACTTCATCAATGAATTCTTGAATCACTCTAATTTCATCTTGATTGGTATCTCCCTGAAGAATGAATGTTTTACCTCTACTATCAAATTGATTTGTTCCCCAAACAGTAGAAATTGCCACAATTCTTTTTGATTTGCTACTCAGTATATGCTGAATAGTTTCTTGTAGATGATCAATTTCGATATCAAATGCCATAATTTTTAGTTTATAGAAATGATCGGCAGAACTGACAACTTCTTTTGATGCTGGTTTTATTTGCTTGTAACTTGCATTTATATAAACAGTGTTCTTTTCTTTCTTGATATTTGATGAATTTACAGTAAGAACATTCAACCCACGTATACCAAGATCTAATAAAAATCGTTTTACAAAAGGAATATCTGCTTCGTGTATTTCATAACCTGCATCTTCAAAACGTGCTCTAACTGTTGGAGTTTGTTCAGGATGAGAACCAGATAATTTGATTAACTTTAATTCTTCTCCCCCAAAATACCTTTTTTTCCTGGTTTCTTCGATGCGAAGTTTCCATTTCCTAACAATTGGATTCTTTTCGATGAAATCCTCAATTCCTTTTTTATGTGTAATATAGAAATAAGGCAGAAAATCTTTAATGGTTACAATTACTGTTTCTTTTTTTGTTTTGCCAAATAATCTTATTGTTGGTGAATTATCAGTATCTTTTATTTTATAATCAAGATCAATTAACATAAAAGAGAATTCAGAGAAGTCTACCATCGCACAACACAGGAATTATTGATTCATATAATGTTGTTAACTTATTTCAAATTTGAAGTTATCTAATACCAAGAAAATTATAGTTAGAATCAACTCTTAATGATTGATTTCTGCAAGCTCTTGATATCATCTTCACTGAGAATAGTGTCCGGAGAAATAATGATCTTATAGATGCATTCACGACAGATCTCTGAACCAATTTTAACGCCATAGATTTGTGATAATATAACTGAATCTTCATATCTTTTATGAGTGACTTTGATATTCCTAGTCACAATTTGCTTAGTGGTTACAGGACACCTCAGAATTTTCTCACCATTCTTTAGAATACAGAAATCTGTACAAATATCCTTGCCGGAATTATCCATGGATTCCTTACGAAGATCAGGAATTATTTCTAAAACCATTTTACTAACTTCATCATGAAAACCAAAACTAGTCATTTCTGTTTCAATAAATTGATCTTGATTCAAACAATAAGTAGCCCCACCATCCATTACCTTCACCATTGGACAAGGATAGTGAAATGAGTATTCTTCTTCTTTTTTAGTATCCACTTTGAACTCAGGAACTTCTCCTGTTGCCTCCTTCAAAATCCAACTATAAACTTCTTTTAAACCAACGAGAGTTACAGCGCTTGTACTAATCATATCCCAGGATCTGTTAAGAACTCCTTTTAAACCCAACTTGCTAATCAAAGTGCTTTCTTTGATGGTTTTCTTAAGATCAGCTTTATGTCTTAGAACACATATAGGAACAAGCTTCTTCTGGGTATTGCTAAGGATTCTTTTGAATTCTTTTGAAACCTCTTTGAGATCCTTCTTATTTCCAGAGTCAATAACAAAAACTATTAAATCTGCAAAAGGGAGAAGAGGAGTTACTTCTTCTCGGAATTTTTCCTGACCACCTAAATCGAAAATGCGAAAATTTATATCTTTAGCTTGGAGCGTACTAAGAGAGACACCTAAAGTCGGAGCTGTTTTGAAAACGTCTCCTTTTGTAAATATATTGAGAATTGTTGTCTTTCCTGCGTTAGATAAACCACAAAACAGAATAACTTTTGATTTATCCTTTCCCACTTTAAGCATAGTAGTAATATTTTCACTTGTACATAAAATATATTTCGATAGTGACTTGTAAAAGCAAATAGGAATAATATTATCTGATTATTGAATAATATCTCTTCGTCTTTTAGACAGAAATGCTTTGTAGACCTCTGGTGATTCATGAAAAATTTTTTCAACAACGAGATTTACAATACGTGAACCATAATCCTGTGACATGTGAGCTTTTTTGTGAGTTAGATATGCAGGTGTAATGAAACCATTCCCATCATGATATGTAACCATTGCTTCTTGAATTTCCTTTAACTGTTTTTTTTGTGGTAAAAGAGAATCAACTCGTATAGGCTGAGCTCCATCCTTTAAAACGAAGTAACTAAGATAGAAAGATTGCAATTCATCTTCTTGAAACACGTTTGCTGCTTTCCAAACTTTTTGTCGTACGGGACTGATTTTAGGAGCAAATTTAAGTGGTTTAGTAAATCCTGCTTTACCTTTTGATATAATATTGATTAAAGACACATCATTAATTGGTGGTCGTTTCTTCGAATCTTTGTGTAAATGTTTAATCAATATATTAGCTCGAGAATCTTTGGATACACCAACCAGAACTATATCATTTAATATACATTTGGTGATTAATTTATACGCTGCTCGAATGAATTTTTGATAAAGACTAAAGAATTTTTCAATATATGATCCTTCATCAATACTATCTAAATCTTCCAAGTAAAATCTTAAACTATGAGGAATACCTTTGTAAGCAAAATTAGTTATGGACCCATCAAGGAAAAGGATTTCCGGTTTCATTTCTGCAAGCTTTAAAGCAACATTCACCTCGAGTAAATCCCGAAATAGAGATCCAAAATTCCTGGGATCATCATCCATAGTTAGAATTTCAACGTCATCTTCTTCAATCCAAATTGGATTTTTATTTTGCTCAAAGATAGCACCTGCAGCACGTGATGGTATTATTGCTAAACCTACAAAATCTTCAGAAAAACCACCACCGTCTAAAGCAGCAATTTTCCTTGGGTTGATTTGTGTAGGTAAATCAAAGAATGGATACTCGATTTTCTCAAGTTCTTTCACTATATTTTCTAGTTTGTCTTGAGCAATTCTTACTTTTGAAGCGATATTAGATTCAAAATTCTGAGTATTTTGTTCATCCATTTCTGATCCAGTCCATGCACTATAAAATTCAAATTAGTAATTATAAATATACACCTAGTAATTCAAACTCTTATTATTTTGTTTTTAACGCTTTTTTCATTGTTTCTTTGGCATCAGCTTCTTTTCCAAGTTTTCTCAAAGCTAATCCTTTATTGAACAGCGCATCTCGGTGCTCTGGGTCAATTTTGAGTATTGAGTCAAAGTATTCTAATGCTTCTTCAAATCGAGAAGCTTCAATCAACACTAAACCTTTCATAAATAAGTAATCAATATCTTTAGGGTTTAGTGCTAGTAAAATATCATGGACTTCTACTGCTTCATCATGTTTATCAAGATGCCGTAAGCAAGAGGATTTTTCTAAAAGTGCAGAAACATTTTTTTCATCTTTACTGAGAATTTCATCTAATTCTTTGAGTCGTTCTTCAATTTCCTCTGGTTTTTTATCGTGTATATCTTCAGTCAAATAATCCAACTCACAATAGACTGTTTTTAAATTTTCTAAACAAATAACATGATAATAACTTCATAGTTATGAGTATTATCCCTTTAATTTTCAAGTTAATGATTAAATTCTTGTATTTGCTTTGTTTTATAAACTATAAAAATAGGATATTTACCAACTAACTTTTATTTAGTTGCACTTGAAAATAATTAA
The DNA here is from genome assembly GCA_023128635.1 of Candidatus Heimdallarchaeota archaeon. The sequence goes on from JAGMDP010000019.1 coordinate 5,245, forward strand.
AGAAATAAATTGAAGTGATCTCTTATGTTAAGTAAAATTCAAAAAAGAAGAGCCATACTTACTGAGGTAATTGTTGATAGAAAGTCTGGAGATCACTTAGCTGAATTATCTGAATTAGCATATGTTGCTGGGTATAATGTCATTGATCGAGTAACTCAAAAAACTGATAGATTGCATCCAGAGTATTTATTTGGTAAAGGAAAAGCTAAGCAAATCAAGGGACGAATCAAAGAATTACAAGCAGATATTGTGATAATTGAGAATAAACTAGATGCTATACAATTAGATAATTTAAGAAAAATGTGGCGTGTAGAAATCATTGATCGGTTTGAAATTATTCTTGAGATATTTATCAAGAAAGCAGGAACTCAAGAAGCACTTACTCAAATTCGTTTAGCGGCATTAAAGAAAGTAGTCGGATCTCGTTTTGAAAGTCACAGAAGTGTTACATCTCGAAATGTTTTAATAAAGAAATTAGAGAAAAAATTAGAGCTAATTAAGAAATCAAAAGATCTGAGAAGAAAAAGAAGGTTGAAAACGGGATTTGATTTAGTAGCAATTGCAGGGTACACTAATTCTGGAAAAAGTACTCTAATGAATGCCTTGACAGAAGCTGAAGTTGAAATAAGTGGTAGAATGTTTACAACCTTAGATACGACAACAAGAAGTTTCGATGCAGACGGAAGAAAAATATTAATCACGGATACTGTTGGATTCATTTCTCGACTCCCGCATGTTTTAATGGCTGCTTTTTATGCCACCTTAAAAGAAATAACAGAAGCTGATTTAGTCTTATTATTAATTGATTGTAATGATTCAGTGGAAAATATTAAGATGAAAGTTCTGGCATCAATGAATACTTTAGGTGCAATTGAAGCCGATGTAATTCCACTAATTCCTGTTCTAAACAAAATGGATATCGCACAAAATAGAGATGAAAAACTGGAAATTGTAAAAGCAGCACTAAAAAGACAACCAATTATGATAAGTGCGAAAGATGAAACCAATATGGATACACTTAGAGCTGAAATTCTCAATATTCTTGAAACATATTATTTTCATTTGAAAATACCAAATAGTAATGAAGGCATGTCCTTGGTTTCCCGTATTCATGATAAAACAAGAATTACAGAAGAAATATTTCATGAAACATTTATAGAAATGAGATTTGAAACTAATGAGCGCTTAGGAAGATTACTCTACAACACTATCAAGAAAAGTAATTTAGAAGTTGAAATTATTAATGAAGAAATTCTCTTAAAGCAACTAAAGAAAAAAGAAACAGAACCAAAAGAAGACGGTTATACAATAATTAAAACTGAATCCGGTGAAGAATTTGTTATATTTGATCTCATAGAAGAGAAAACAGATAACGAGAATCAAGAATTACTGGATAAATCTGAGAAATTAGGTAAAATAACCTCACTTGAAGAGCAAAAGAAAGGAACCTAGAGAAATGAATAAATCTAAGTTTAAACGAAGACTCATACCATTTGTTTTTATTATAATTTTGGGATCTTTATCTGTGAGCAATTTAGTTATTGCTGCTTCTGACACAAGACAAGATTTTGTTGTTAATAATGAAACAAAGGTATTACTGGAAATTATAGATGCAGCTGTATATTATAATGGCAGTTTAATTATAACTGTAACATCCGGTGATCCTATTAATGCTACAGTTAATGGGGTTATAAAAGAAATTTCAGAGGGTGAAAGCGAAGAGTTATACATATTAAATACCACAAGTATCTACTTCTCAATATCCACAAATGGTTTTTCAGAAGGATATTTTGATATGGAACTAAATTATGATCCAAACGCAAGTGGAAACAATCCTGTAAGAAGGACTATAGGAATCGCTGCGGCGTTTATAATTGCTATTTCAATTATCTCGTACTATATTCGAGCAAAGAAACTTGAAAGAAAACCAGATGAGGAAGACGAAGAATTAGCAGATCCAAAAACACTTCGCAAACGAAGAGAAGCTGCTGGGGCTGAAAAGAAATTCTGGGGACTAGATGATAAGGAATAATGAAATAGTTGGTACGAGAAATGAAGACTTTTGATATTTATGCTTACAAAGAGCTTGAATTGTATGGTTCAGTTATGCCTGAAACCAAAGAAGATTTATTGCAAATTAAGCAATTAGGAATTGACATAATAATTTCATTGGATGAAGGAATACAAGAACATCCAAATTATAAAAAACTTAAAACTGATTTTGAGCATTATGAATTAATTATAACAGATTATGATATACCAAAAAATGAACATATTGAGCAATTCTTAGCTATAGTCTCTAAAGCAATCAAAGAGAAGAAAAAAGTACTTGTTCATTGTTGGGCGGGTTGTGGGAGAACTGGATTAATGCTTGCTCTGGCAGAACGATTCGTATATGGTACGCTAGATGGTGAAAAGGCAATAAAAATGGTCAGAAAAATCCGACCATGTGCAATAGAAACACAAAACCAGTACAATTTAATTCTGGAATATGAAAGGCCAGTTGGCTAGTTAATCTCTTCTTCTTTGTATTCTATGTTGACATTTCGTTTACGTAATTCTTCTAACATAAGATCTGAAGGGACATTGTATTCTTGTGTTACAACACCTTTCTTTTTAACATCACCAATTGCCATCATTCGAGCGATAATTGCTGCTGGAAATGAAGTCATACGCATCATTGATGTGAGATTATTCTCTTCGTCATAGTAGTCTATTATTTGATATGAGATTTTCATTTTCTTCTTGCCTTTGAAACCAATTACTTCTATTCTCATTAAAGAGAGATCTTTTGTGTTTTCATGTGTTAAATTCTTCACAAGCATTGTCTCAAGAAATTCACGAGGTGAAATTTTACACCCTTGGAAATCGATTTTTTCATAGCTTTTGAAGCCAAGGTCTAAAATTGCTTTCATTTTCTCACAATGACCTTTGTATCGAATTGTTTTGTAGTCTAATTCCTTTACTTTACCAAGGAAAGTTTTAGGAAGAGTAGATGTTCCGCCTGAAGTTTGAAATGCTTCGAGTTTTCCAAAAGGTTCAGGGAACTCAATTTCTTCTATTTCAGTTAAAGGTTCTACTTCTGTTAATTTTCCATCTCTTATTACTTCAACAATTTCAATATATTCGTTTGTTAAACCTTGAACTGCAAAAATAAGCGAATAATTCAAAGGTGGTTTTGGATCCTGAGGTAACCCACCAACGCGAATGTGAATTTCCTCAACTACATCTAATTTAGAAGCTCCATTTTCAACAAAAATGCTGGCAACACCAGGTGCAAAACCACAATCAGGTATTACAGTTACGTTAGCTTTTTCAGCATCTTTTGAGAGTGTGAATTGTTTAGCAACAACAGTATTATTCCCTCCGAGATCACAGAAATTAGCTCCAGATTTTATAGCTGCTTTAGTTAAATCATAATTTAATGTATAAGAAATGCAAGCCATTACTGAATCAATTCCTTTCATTACTTCAAGAACTTGAGCTTTATCTTTTGCATCAAGTACTACAGTCTTTACTCTAGAGTCATTAAGAAAATCAGCAACTGATTTTAAATTACTCTCATCAATATCTGCTAAAATTAATTCTCTTGTATCATCATGACGGAGAAGGTCAAATGCTGCCGCACGACCCATTAATCCGGAACCTAAGACTAAATATCTCATTGGAAATACACCGTTTTTGTTATAAAATATTCAATTTAATGTTAATTTAACGATTTTATCGACGAAATTCTAGGTTAATTCCTAATTAATCTATTGATTAATGTAATATACACACTCATTTGTCAGCTATGAAAAGTTAAAATATGCAAAGTTCATAATGAGATAATATTAGCTACATGCTAAAAGCATCTTAAAGATGAAATTATTGAGGAGTAAATAATTTTGAAAAAGAAAATTATCTATGCAGTAGCAATAATGTCCCTTCTTCTCTTTCTTCCAGCATTTGTGGGAGATGCTCAAGTAGGCCCAAGTGAAGTAGGTGGCAATAATGTTACTCCAAATACATCGTATGATTATGATGGCAATACTATTGATATTATAGAAAATGATCCACAATCAACAACAATTTTACTAAATGGTACATATGAATTACAACTAGAACATAATGCTACAAATGTTGGTGTGTTGTGTACAAAATTAGACACAGGTTTATCCATAGAAGCAGATGAAATGGTTTTTGATGTGAATTTTGAAACCGATTCGACTGATGGTCAAACCTTAGATGTATCATTACCAGGTATGTCTTTTGAACTAAGTAGTGGTGGTCCTGACAACGAAGAGTGGAATGGCTCAATTATAGGAGCAGAAGCCATGGAATTTAGTTACAATACAGATAATCAGGATTTCTATTGGAGTGATGGCGTACATGATATCAGTTTGAAAACTGGTGTATTAGTAATCGATGGCGCTATGATGCTCAGCAGAGTTAATGAAACTGCTTGGGATATACTTGTCCCTTCGGGTCTTCTCCTTGTGAACTTCAATCCTGACGTGGGTTACATGGGAATTGAATATGGTCCCCCTGTTTATTATGGTCCCCCTCCAGCAGGTCCAGTCGCACCTTTATACCTTGATCCTTCTATAATTATTGGTTGGGATGGAAATGCTATCACAATTGGTGGTGCAGGATTTTCAATTATTCTATGCGCTTATTCTTTGATGTTAGTCTGGGATTACATTATCATTACCTGGTACTTCGCATGGCTATTCATAGAAAGAATAGTATTTGTCATTTGGGACATAACTATAATCATCTACTTAACAATCATTGAGCTATTGATAGTGATTATCTACTATACTTATGAAATTAAAATCTACGAGACGTCGGTGGTTATTGTATATCAATACATTGAGATTATCTTTGTATTCATATCGATTGTAATTTGGGAATTAACCTTTATTTTCCACTTTGAATTCTGGTTTATCGAAATAATTACTATTATCGATATAACGGTAAATATCATTATCCAACCAATACGATTCGTTTTCATACCAGTAATTGTTCCAGTCTTTATTCCAGTGATTTTCTACGTACCAGTGCTGCTGATTCAGTATATTCATGTCTATGTTCCGTACGCTTCGCCGGTATTATCCATTGATGTCTATGATGAAGATTTAGCAATGCCAACACACACAATCCAATATCTTGTTTATGATGAAACAGAAACACCAATAGATGATGCTACTGTTTCCGTCAATTATAATGGAACAGATTACCCAGCAACCTTCATTGGTGCAGGCGTCTACGAAGTAGACCTTCCAGCTTCTGATCAAACAGAGACAATTATAGTAACAGCATCTAGATCATGGTATCCTGATGCAATCCTATCTTATGATTTAGCGGTTGATTGGATAATTGAAACAGTAACACCTCCCCCAGTTACAATTACACCTCCAAACGAAACAATAACAGAGACATTTACCCCTGCAGCTATTATCCCGATTGTTACAATCGTAGCATCTCTATTTTGTATTGCGGTAGGAGCTGTAATCGTTAGAAGGAAGAAGATGTAATTCTTCTTTTCTCTTTTCTTTTTTCTTCATTTATTTAATAACAACTTTTTTCAGTCAATTTATTA
>JAGMDP010000190.1 GCA_023128635.1 Candidatus Heimdallarchaeota archaeon
TTTTATAATTGCAATCAGTGTATGAAATGTATTAAAGCAGACGAAGGTGTTGGTTCTTTAGAAATAAAGCAAGAAAATTGTGATGCTTTCCAGGAGTTCCAAGCTATAGCAGCAAAACTAGTTCTAGATACTTTTGATAAGAATAAAATCTTCAACTTTAATGTCGCTCTTCAAATAACTGCATTTTGTGATTGTATGGGAATGCCACAACCAATCGTTGTAAATGAAATAGGTATTCTTGCTAGCAAAGATACTGTTGCTATAGAACAAGCGACTTTAGATTTAATTAAGAAAGAAGGTCTTCTTGAATCAAGTATACCACCGTTTCTAAATAATGTCCAATTAAAACCAGAATTGCATCCTTTCCAACAGCTCTTTGGGCACTTTAAAGATCCATATAAAACTGTTCAGTATGCAGAGAAATTAGGTATGGGTACATCAAAATACGAACTCGTTGAAGTCTTGTCTCCAGAGGAAACTGCAAAGATGGAACCGCCTAAAGAAAGATATGAATCAGAGCCAACTTTCTTCTAGTTGCTCTGTTCTATTATTTTTTCTTATTTTTTCTCTTATCTTTCTTTCTTTGTTTCTCTCGAGCAATTCGTTCTTTCTTATATTTCTTTAATTTAAGAGCATCTAATTGTTCATCGGTTAATTCAGGTGGTTTCAACAGAGGCTCAGGATTTTCAATAAGACTCTTAAATAAATCGAAAGTAGGTCCTGTATAAATTCCACTCGCAATACGATCATCAATACTCGTTTTAAGTTTCATGACTTTTTTAATTTCAATTTCATCTGTTTCTTGATTAACTATTGCTGCTTTGTGGATTTTTCCAATAATCATTAGGATACTTGCAGTTCCTAACTCAAAGGGGTGATGATAAACAGAATCAATGTTGAGTGAACCTAAATGAGCTATAAAACAAGAACACCATAATGGCATATCGTCTATGATGAATCTAAGGGGCATATTGCGGTCATCTGTCCAATTCATGAGCCAAAACATGAATCTAATGACCCAACGAGGCATTCCTCCCCAAAAATCGACGTCTTTTTGATTTGGATTTTCTTCATGTCGAGCTTCATAGATCTGCTTATTTACGATACTTTGAACTGTTTCCAAGGTGTCATAAGGATCAAAATCTATCATAGCGTTTATTTCTTCACTTTCTTCGGTCTTTTCTTTATTAACCACGAAAGACAAAATTATTCGGTTTCGTTGCCATAATCGACGACCTGCAACAAAACGATTGACTTTTGGTCGAAGAGTGATTGTTCTTACTATAGCAGTCAAAAATATTTGAAAGAGAGTTAATTTCTCGTCATCCTTCTTATCTTTATTATGCTTTTCTAGAAACTTGAAAGTATTTGTAAGATCAATTAGTATATCAGCATAAATGACACTTTCATGTCTCTTTTTCATAATATAAAATTCTAATTCACGAAACTTTGATGTTTTTACTAATTCTGCATCTGGCCTTCTTGGCATGTGTTTATCTCCTGTTAAATTACTGTAATTCATTGCAATTTACTTTATAAATTCTTTTCAGTTTTCATAGAGCAAATAATAAAAAAAAAGTAGAAAATGAACATTAGTTCAATTTCTGTAGTTTAATAATATCTGGCATTTTAGCTTTGATTTTTAGTCGTTTCTGGTTGTATAATTTCAAACCTGAAATTTCATTGCGTATTAAAGCAAAGAAATCTGATGTTGATATTTTGTAGACAAATTCTTACGGAGTATTAGTGTCTTCCATTTTTATTAATAGAAAAACTTAATTTTCAGAATAATCGAATATAATTATTAAACTCCAAAGTTGGTTTTAATATGGAAAATACCAAAATGCCAAAGATACAATTAGTAGCTCCCCCTTGTCCCAGATGTATTAAACGTGGTCAGTTAGTTAGAAATTTGACTGTTCGTAGTTTATTGATTACTGAAGCAAAAAAAAGAGTTGAGGATATTGCATACTATTTGTGTATGAGCTCTGATTGTGAAGTTTCGTATTATAGTAGATCACCAAATGAGGTATTTACAACGAAAGAAGTTAAAGTTCCAATTTGGTACAAAAAGGATGCTTCTCCAAAATATGCTTGTTATTGTAATGAAATTACAGAAGAAGAAGCGTTCAATGCAGCAAAAGAAACTGGCTTTACAGAAATGTCAGGGATTATTGAATTCTTACGAGAAAAAGTCAAATGTGTATGTGTAGCAAAAAATCCATCAGGTCTATGCTGTACACCATTATTCCCTGAAGCAATTGCTAGTGGGTTACGTGCAAAGCAAAAGGGAAACTGACATATTTCTATCTTTTAATTTTATATTACCAAGTAATTTATGTTAAAAAACTAAAAGGAAAAGAAATATATTTTATTTTGACGATTTGCTAACATTTAATTACTTTATCACTAAATAAATCAAACACTTACAAAATTTATAAGGTAGAGGAAAATGACAATCTTTTGTCCCAGTTGTGGTACTGCTAACCGTGATGAAGCTGAAATGTGCTCAGAATGTGGTAACGTTATTCCCAGATTAACTGATAATTCACTTCAGCAACCAGAACCAACAAGTCCTCCACCCAATGATTTTGGAGTAACTGAAGCCACAGAGTCAGAATTCGGCATTAATGTAGGATACCCACCTCCCCCACCACCTCCGGGTGAATCTGATTCATCTAGTTATCCTGCTGGTTATCCTCCTTATGATCATAGAAATGCACAATCATTAGGGAGAAAAACCGTTTGTGAACGATGTGGAACCGTTTTAAGAGCAGATGATAAGCAGTGTTCTGGATGCGGTAAACCAAATCCTACTGCAGTAGAAACTCCTTCTCCATATAGCATCCCGCAACAACCATATCAAACTGGCGAACCCTATTCTCCTCCAACACCATATGCGCCACAAGCACCTCCTCGCCCATCTCCACCTCCCCCACCACCACAAGATAAGGAAAAATCGAGTGGAAAACCTCAACAAAAGATCGCTAAGTGTTCTAGCTGTGGAGCCATTGTATATGATTATGAAACTCGTTGCAGTAATTGTGACAGAATTCTATCACCACCAACACGTCCAAGTAGAGATGCCCCTCAACCAGAAGGTCAAGCTCCTGCTGGAACTGCACGATGCTCCCGTTGCAATGCTATAGTTTATCCCCATCAAACCAAGTGTCCTAATTGCGACAAACCATTATCTCCTATACCAACTGATTCCGGACCAAAAAGACCCAGTCAAAGAATATCCCGATGTCGACGTTGTAGTCATATAGTTTATCCTACGGATACTCGTTGTCAGAATTGTGGTCGAAAACTAGACTCAGTCTAAATCATATTTTAGATATTCTCATTTTTTGACAAACAACTTCGATAAGAATTTATTCGAATCATTTTTGAATCTTGACGTAATTCATAGCTAGAAAATGATAAACCTAATTGTTCTGGGTTCTATTACCGAAGATCTGATCAGAATTCCAAATGAAAACGACAAACACTTTATTGGTGGTGTCCCAGTTTATGCCGCTTCTACCGCGAAAGCATTAGGTGAGTCTATAGGGGTAGTATCAAAAGTTGGAACAGATTTTCATTTAAAGAATCTTAAAGTTATAAATTCTTTAGATGCGGATCTCAATGGATTCAAGATAATTGGATCTACTTCCATGAAATTTGAGAATAAATACGATTTGAAAGGTAAGAGAACACAAAGAGTCCTATCTGTTTCTGATAAAATCTCTTTTAGAGATATTCCGGAAATGTATTATGATTCACAGTGTATTCACTTGGGTCCTGTTTTTAATGAAATTGATCCTGATCTGATAAATGAAGTTCGAGAGACCTTCGATTTTGTTTCATTAGATGGTCAAGGATTCACAAGAAGTCTTGATGAAAAAACCAGGAAAGTTATCCTTGAACCATGGCTTAATTATGAGGAATACTTGCCAAAACTTGATGTTTTGAAGGTAGATGATGCTGAATTGAAAGGTATAACAGCAACAACTAGCTTAAAGGACGCTATAGAGCTTGCACTTAAATCTGGAGTGAAATTGTTAGTTATTACTCAAGCTCACAAAGGAGCAATCATTTTTCACGAAAAGAAAAGATATGATATTCCAGCTATTCCAACAAATGTCGTTGATGAAACAGGGGCCGGTGATACATTCATAACTGCTTTCTTATTAGAGTATTTGAAAACAAAAGATTGCTATTATTCTGGTTTAATAGCCGCTGCAGCAGCTTCCTATAAAATCTCCAAATCAGGACCCATTCCTAATTATACTCGAGAAGATATATTGAACAAATTGAAAGCATTTCTTCCGGATTTTGTAGAAAAATAATTGGGCATTTTAATTTTTGTTAGGAACATTCAGTTATATTTTTCAACATGTTTGATGTAATCAACACTTGTACAAACACATGTTATGAGGTAATTAAAATGAGTGAAGAATATGATTATCGATTAGACGCTCCAAGCGCAGAACGAGTAGATGAAATAACAGATACAAAAATATTAGTTGCAAAATCTGTTGTATCTGAAGAAGAATCAAAAACAATTTTCGAAAAAGAAAAAGTCGAAG
>JAGMDP010000191.1 GCA_023128635.1 Candidatus Heimdallarchaeota archaeon
GGAGGAAAATATCATCTTCGTTATTTGACGGAACGAACGTATGATATCGATTTAATAGATGATGCTGTTTCTGTTTTTGTTCTCGGTGAAGAAATTATTGTTCCTGAAGAGGTAGAGGAAGAAGAAACAGAAGTTGATATTAAAGGTAAAAAAAGAAAAGGATTCTTTGAGGGACTATTTAAGTCTGGTAAGAGTAAAAAATCTGTTTCCAAACCCGAAATACAGCTAACAGGAATTGAACATGTTTTAATTGAAAAAGATATAATGGAAACTCGGAACTACAAAGGAAGCTCAATTAATCCTGACGTCTTACCTGAAGCTAATATGCTAGAAGGAAATGAACAATTTCTGAGAACAAATAATATAGAAATTCCAAAAGAATATGTAGACATTGAGAAATTTTCTAAGGAAATAATCGACGAATATACTCAAAAACCGGACAATGTTCAAAGAGTAATTTCCGAGAAATTAACAATCACAGATAGAAAAATTCTCTATTATCCCGTATTTTGGGCAAAGATGATCTATAAAGACTCAAAAGAGAAATTTGTTCGTTTAGATGCTATTACAAGAAAAGTTGAAGCACCTAAGGGAACACGTTATGCTCCTCCTCCTGATTCCAAGGAAGTCATTTCCACAGAAATCAGTACAGGTACATGCCCTGAATGTGGAACTGATATCGAATCAGATGATGTTTATTGTGAAACTTGTGGTGTAAAACTTTAATTGTTTTAGCAACCACAATTTCATTTCTATTTTTCTTTTTCTTTGAATTCGATTAATCCATATTCTTTGTAAAATTCTAGGTATTTCACAAGATATGGAATACTTACTTTTCCTAAATCATGTTCCACTAATTCAGCAATTTCAGCAAGAGTTAACTTTCCATCTAACCAGAATAAAGCAGATGAAAGCGTTGGGTGCATACCTTTGTATTCTTCATTAAGTTTTTTCATTTGCTTATCGTCAGTATAGGATATATCCATTAAACTCAAACCAGAAATAGGTCCTTTGATTAGTTTTATTGGAACCATTTTCTTTGCAAATATATCATATTTGTCCTTCTTTCTTTTTGAGGGTGATTCCTTTTTGATTTTCATAGATTCAGTGATTCGTTTTATTGCTACTTTTGTAGCATTGATTTCAACCATTGCATGAGTAGTTATTCCTTCTTTCATTTCATTGAGAAGGTTCATCAGAATTTCTTTCTCTTCTTTATTTTTTGTTAGTAACATCACAGAATCCAAAGCTTGGTGTTCTCGATCTCTTCTAAAGAGAATTTTGGAATCAATTTTCTTTAGAAATTGGTAAACTAGCTGCTCTTTTGTTAAATCCTTGGAAGGTTTATCGTTTTCTTTTTTCTTTTCAAGAGTTTCAACTTTAGATTCTAGCTTTATTAGAAAATTGTTTAGCAAGTCTTTACTAAGATTTGTTATTCTTCCTTTTCCTTTTACATTGACTTCTCTAGCCACCCAAAGAATATCTGGTAACTCGGCATTTGCTAAATAGTAGCAATAAGTTGCTGTTAAAGAACCTACAAGATGAAGTATTTCAGCTGATACTTTCTCTATGGTATCTTCTCCTGTGTGATAATAGCGATCTGGCCATTGAATAAACATTGGGGTACCAATTCCTACATCAGGATGACCTAAAACAACGTGATCTGAACCACCTGAAAGCGGTTGATCATTGGCAAATTTGAAAGTAGCATAGCCACCTGTTCCTTGGAAATTTGTCACTTCTTTACTTGCATCTGTTAACATAGCACTTAAGACATCATTAACATAAGATGGTAACGCATTGTGTGTTCTTTCCATAACGAGTGTTCTACCGCCACCAATGGTTTGATCTGCACCAACCATGTCTAGGTTAATTCCAGCAATGAATTCCGGTATTTTCTTTTCATTAGTAGCTAAATAACAATACGTTCCTGTGAATTCCGCCATTAGGAGAAATCTTATCCCTCTTTTCGGTTGTTTAAGCTCTCCAGATACTATTAAATCATTGAGAGCACGAGCAACTTCAATTAAGGTGCCGCATCCAGATGCATTATCTATTGCTCCTGGTTTTGGATGACAGAGATGCGCAACTGCTATAACTTCTTGTCCTTTCTCTTTCCCAGGGATGAAAAACTCTACAACTTCCATTTCTCCATCATAGAAACTTGATTCTATCTTAGCATGTGCCTTCACTTGTTTTGTTGGTTTTCCTTCTTTTTTCAGTTTCTCATTTTCTTTTTCATTATCTTTTATGATCTTCCGGAGGTCATCTCCTTGTTCAGCTGACAAAACAAAACCAAGAGCATCGCCTTCATCTCCTTTTGTACCATACCAAAATGAGGTATACCGTCTTGCAGTTGGGAAATTAGCTCGAGTTCTAAATGGTTTTAATTCACTGACAAGATCATAAATTATTCCAGCTGCTCCTAATTTGTTTACTGCCATTAATCGCAATCGCTTCAAATCAGAATCATCTGTTAGAATGAATTTACCTTTAAGATCAAGTTTTTCTAATTCCTCATCCTTCATTCCATTTGGTAGAATTATCACTTCACCAGATATTCCTTCGGGAGGAGTTGCTTTAGATCTTTGAATTACAGAACAGGGATTTTCAAAGAAACGGCAAAGATATCTTTTAGTTCCATTGGGTTCAATAAGCTCTAATGTCGCACTTTTAATAGCCCATTCCTTAGGAACAGGACAACCCCAATAACTATTACTTCCAGTAGCAGGATAGCTATGGGTTTTCACAAGAGGTATATCATAACTCTCGAGTTGTTTCTGACAGAAACTCGCAGCTTCCCTAAATCCAGGGGAGGATTGGATTCGATGGAAATTTGCTATCCCACCAATTACCTCTTTTGTATTCTTTCCTGAAAATTCTTTAGAAATTAAATCATAAATTTTTTTGAACATGTTTTATTCAATGATATTTCGCATTTATTAAATATTATTCAAATATAGCTTCTTTTTCCTTTTTTTAGGAAAAGTTGAATAAATATTAAGAAATTAAATAACTATCTTTGGAGAGATGTGTTTAATTTGGCAAGTAATAGTTTCCAATTAACTCCTATACCTGGGAGAACAGATTTATTTTATCCGAACTTTGAGCAAAATATTTCACAAATACTTCCTTCAGCACTAACATTATTTGGCAAAAAATATCCAAAAAATAAAGTTTTATTAGAAAGTCTCAGTAAAAAGAGTGGTTGGCAGAAAATCAAAGAATCCGAAATTAAAAATATTGTTTTTATTGTTCTTGATTCACTTGGTTTGAATCAATTTAATGAATACTCTAAATTAATGAAAGCAAAATTCGACACAAATGGACTTGCACTTTCTTCAGTATTTCCAACGATAACAAGTACTTGTATAGCTAGTTTGCGTTTTGGAGAAATGCCTAAAGTTCATGGAATAGTAGGTCAGAAAATAAATTTCACTGAAATCGATAATATTGTGGATACGTTAACTCTGAGAACAAAGAAAAGTTATTTCGACCTTACTAGAGTTGGAGTGAATGTAAAAAAATGGGTTTGGTGTGATTTCCCAATAACTAATGATCCTACTATTAATTACACAAGTTTGATTGAATCGCATATTGCTAATAGTGGGTTATCTCATTTGGTGTACAAAAAACCTAATTCTATTGGATATGCAAGTCATATTGATAGTTTTGCAGCCGCAAAAAGAATTCTGGAAACCCCTACTTCAGCAAGGAGATTCTTAGATATCTACATTGGTTCAATAGACAGTATAACTCATCGCTATACAACAAAGAGTCAAGTACTCAAGGATGAAATTGAAAATATTGAATCGTTATTATTTAGGATGCTAAAGAGATTAGATCCAAAGATAGCGAAGCAAACTGCTGTAGTAATAACAGCAGACCATGGACAAGAAAATCTTACTCAAAAAAAGACAATCACTGTTACTCCGGAGGAGGAAGAAGAATTAGCAACTATGCTAAAATCAAGGGGGAGAAGTGGTAGAGTAATTCATCTGTATTCCAAAGAAGGCAAACATGATGAAGTAACAGACTGGTTTGCGAAGAAGATTGGTGATAAGGGATTAATAATTACACCAAAAGAATATCATAAATTCATGGGCAAAGGAGCAAACACTCAGAAAATAATAGATAGACTTGGAGATGTTCAAGTAGTGCTGGGTAAAAATGCATCAATTTATTTTGGTCACTCAGGTAATTATGACCCAATATACAATTTAGGTCACAACGCAACACATGGTTCCCTAAGTAAGGATGAATTACTTGTTCCATTAATTGTTGCTCGAGTAGATGATCTGCTTGGATAAAAAAAGATGTAGAAAAAATAAGGAAAAAAAGAAAAATGAAAAAACGAAAGGGATTACTTTCCTTTCTTTTTACTGATTATTATCTCAATTGCTGAGACGTTTGCGGTACCGCCTTCACTTCGCTCGATTTGTTCAGTAGAAATAATAATGTC
>JAGMDP010000192.1 GCA_023128635.1 Candidatus Heimdallarchaeota archaeon
ACGAAAAAAAACCTCAACAACAAAAAGACTTTAATGTTGGATATCGCAATTCAAATATAAAAATAAAAGAGTGAACAGTATGTCTAGCCGACCAACAGATGCAAATTCCATTAAAAGAGGAAGTTATATTTTAGCAGATGAAGAACCATGTATGGTTTTAGATTTAAGCCATTCAAAAACAGGGAAACATGGTCATGCGAAAATTAGAATGGAAGTAATAGGGCTTTTTGACAAGAAAAAAAGATCTATTGTTATGCCATCGACGTATAAGGTTCAAGTACCGATTATAGATAAAAGAAATGCTCAAGTAATAACTTTAGAAGGCGAAGAAATGTCTGTTATGGATAAAGAATCTTTTGAGACACTTTCTATTCCAAAACCTGAAAACGAAGAGCACCTCAAGAAACTTGAAGACATCGTTGCTGCAGGTAAAACTGCAGAAGTAGAATATTGGATTGTAATGAATCGATTCACAGTGAATCGTGTGAAAGAATTAGATTTCTGAAGTAACAATTCAAAGATTGGTCGATAAATCGACCTTTCAATTATTATTTTCTTCTTATTCAATAGCCTTCATTGTTACATCTTTGACGTTTGGTATTTCCTTTATAGTCTCGATTATTTGTTCCTTATTAGTTTTGAAAGAAGAATCAAGAATAATACCATCCCAGAAACAATCAGATTTTGAAATACAAACACCTGTTGAATAGACAAATTCTGTAATTAATTTATTTAATTTAGCTAGAATTTTACCACTTGTTTCCGGACTAAAACTACTAATTGCAATTTTTAACCACCAGATGTCATCATCTTTTGTAGGGAAGAACCTTAGTGTTTTGCTCTTTTTGGAATAAATAGTTAAGAAGACGTTGCCTGACCCTTCAAGATCGTTCTTTACACTCTCTGGTAAAATCGGAGACTCCAAGGCGTCTGTTATTTTTACTTTTGCACATTCTATTAGATTCAATGATTGACCCTCTAGCAATTACTGATTGTATACTATTACTACATCTTGAATTTTCATTAATAACTTTCCGTTAGCGGTAAATCGACATAAAATTGTGTTGGAATTTTTTTCACCTAATGAATTGTTTTAGTGAAAAATATCTCACATTTAGTTTCTCCCATAAAAGTAAAATAAGGATAAAGAACTTATTTCTATAGAAACAAATTCTAGTAGTTGATTTAAAATTGGCAATAGAAAATATTTGGATTATAGATAGTAACAGTGGTATTTGTATCTACGATTGGTGCACTGAATTCAAAGAGAAGACAATTGACGAACAACTAGTCTCAGGATTACTGCTTGCCTTTAGAAGCTTCTCCAGTGAAGCAGGTTTAGTGGACATAAGTGCAATAGAAGGAATCAATAGAAAACTCGCTTATCAAGCAGATGATAGATTCATCATTGCTTCAATATGTCATACAAATGATTACGAACCACTTGTAAACAAAACTCTTCAGGGATTATTAGCTGATTTCCGCAAAAAGTACAAACACCTCATCGATGAGGATTCAACAACTGACGTTTCCCCATTCAGAACATTTCATGAAGACCTTGAAACTAAATTAGAAGGTACAACTGCAACAAGAAGCACTATTTCATTAATTGCTGGAGCAATAATCACAATGATGCTTGTTGGAGTTATATACGTCATTTACTTCTTCACTAATGATAACATAAATGCCCTATTACCGGAAAGTGGTAATATATTAAATTTGATAATTGTTTTCATTGGTTACTTTGTAAGTGGTGCAATAGGCGGTTTAATCGCTGGTGATAGACGATATGGTATATTCTCCGGGATTGTTGCTTCAATTCCTACTACGGGTGTATTCATAATCTTTCTATTTCCAGAATGGATGGATATTAATGTCGCAGCTGTAGTAATAAATTCTATACTGTACCTAATACTCTTTTTAGTCTTAACTACTGCTGGTGGCATTATC
Organism: Candidatus Heimdallarchaeota archaeon; assembly: GCA_023128635.1. Next base: position 1,951 of record JAGMDP010000192.1, read on the forward strand.
GGTGGTTATCGTAGAGAACAGAGATACTTGTATCCATTAGACATTGAAGAAGAAATAGCTGAATAAAACTAAAAAAAGAAATGAAAAAGAAGAAGAGAAATTCTTCTTCTAACTTTTTATACTCTGTCTAAGCTTGTTCATCTGTTGCAGTGTATAGAGCATCAAATTCTGCATTTATATTGACTAAACCGGTAGGTTGTGACGGAATATCATGATTAGCTACTATTACAGCTCTTATTTCTGTAATTGCTTCTGACCAGCTATTGAGGTAATTATGTAAGTATTGTGGGTCGCTGCCAATCAAATTTCCTAGCACATCGTCAACAATTGTTTCATTTGCTGCATCTAAATAACCAATATCATCAATAAAATTCTGACTTGCATATGCTTCACAACCGAGTTTGAAATACCAAATTGCCTTTGCAGTGTTATCAGTTATTCTACCAAATTCTTCTGGTCTGAAATCCTTAGTTAGAACATCTCTAATGTTAGCTCCAACACCAGTGAAAGTAGGACCATAAGCATGTGTATCAATTTTATTACTAAAGTCAATTAATTGCACTTGTGCTAAACTACCAAATATCGCAGTTGTGCTTGCATTTGTTCTAGGATCATAGAGATCTAAATAATTAACAGCGGTAAGATCTGAAGCATTATAAAAGCTTTCAATCATAGTATTGATTCCTTCGTAAGTCATAGCATAATACAATTCTTCATTTAGCAGCGGATCCATTAGACCTAAAAGATCATTTAATAGATCTGAGTAATCACCTGCCATATCAGCTGTGAAAATTCCTGTCAAATTTCCAGTTGGAGTATAAGTATCCAAAGATAAACCAGTGATATTATTGACTGCTTGTTGGAATGATCCTTTGGCGTCAGTGAATTTATAATACTTTAGAAATTCGTTGCCTTCAATGGTATTATATGCAGTCCATAAAATGTTCTTTGTTGGAGCGATATTGTTAGTTGTATAGGTTAGTAAATCTGAAAAACCAGTAATATAACTGCCATATCCACCTATTTCGTCAATTATACCAGCTATTCCATCACTAAGAAAACCTGGTAATTTAGTTGTATCAATTTTCGCTAGAGTTTCATTAATTTCAGAGAAAGCTTCATCAAAATCGCCCGCTTCTAAATCTGTTTGAACTTCAACTAAAGTTTCTTCTGCAGCTGTTAAACCATCAATTGAAGCAATTATCTTTAGTTTTAATTCAGCGACATCTGCAAGGTCATTAGTGCTTAAATCAGTAATTCCAAAACCTATTGGCATCAAACTTGGTGATGTTCCGAAATCTGCCATACTATCTGTTGCATTAGTTAAACTTGAAGTCAACTCAAAAATACCATTGAATAATGGAACGATGATATCCGTTAAAGCCAGCGTTGCCAGAGCAAGTTGATCACCTGCTTCTATAAATGGACTATATTGGTTCGGTATAAGTGTCATCAAGTTATATAATCCAATATTTCGTAATCCTTGGAAGTTCAATTGCGCATCACCCATCATTTGATTTGCTTCAGCCATTAAACTAGTAAAGTCCTGAAGTGACTGTGTGGTCATTCCTTCAGTATCGATCACTGCATAAGCATCCTGCATTTTGGCTGTTCCGCCAAGAAATGAAGAACTTGCTTGTACAATACCAAATGTTGAAGAGAAAATTATAGGAGTGAAAATAGCAAAAATAATGAGTCCAATACTTAGTAATGGAATGCCTATCCAATGTCCTACTTTTTTCTTCTTAATTGTAATGCTTTTGACTAAAGCTGTAGCAATAACTACAACAAGAACAACTAAGATGAACATTAGTACAAGGTCTATAATCCAAATCCAAAACCGAACTGATTCAAAGTTAATTGCTGCTATAGCCGGGAACAAACTCTTAAATGCCTCAAAAGCAGGTATTGAATAATCCACGCTTGAGAATAATGGTGTTAATGGATTAAGAATATAATTAAGACCTGAGAGTGACAATACTAATGGCGGGATAAATGCAACAAGGAAAATGATAAATCCTCCAAGTAATCCCTCAAGAACACTTCTGGAGAATAATCCAGGGAGTGCCATTGCTATTAGAATTAATACTAATTCTATATAATATAAGTCTGGACGACTTACTCCATTTAACCAAAAAGGAATTGAGAACGAAACTTCGATCACTAAGGCAACTAAAACTCCAATGACCAAACCAGTTAACATCTTTCGGCTTCTTTTCTTTCGCTTCTTACGTTTCTTTACTGGTTTGACTTCCTCAGCTTCAACAACCTCTTCGTCAACAACAATGTCTTCCTCTTCTTCTAGTTCAGCATCAAGTTCCTCTACTTCAATTTCCTCCTCTTCTACTTCGAGGGGAATTTCTGGAATTTCTAATTCCTCTTCAATTTCGAGAGGTTCTTCTGCTTCTACTTCAAGAGGTACTTCTGGAATTTCGAGATCTTCTGCAGCTTTAAGTGGTACTTCTGGGATTTCGAGTTCCTCTTCTGCTTCGATTTCTTCTTCGACTTCCTGAGGTTCTTCGCTGACATCAATTTCTTCAGCTTCTTCCTCAGTTTCGGCTTCGATTGGTTCTTCTTCAATTTCCAATGGTTCGTCTTTAGTTTCCTCTGCTTCAATTGGTTCTTCGAGAATCTCTTCTTCTTCCTCTGTTGTTAAAGTTGTTTCGGGTTCTTCTATATCCTCTATGATTTCTTCTGTATCTTTTTCTTCAGACAACAGTATCTACCCTTCATTTATTTGTCATAATTTGAATGATAAAAACTCTTCATTTTTCAATGAATGATTTTACAAGTACAACCTACGAAGTCAGTCTTT
>JAGMDP010000193.1 GCA_023128635.1 Candidatus Heimdallarchaeota archaeon
TAGGTAGGATCTTTGACGGCAGAGGTGAACCCATCGATAATCAACCAGCAATTATTCCTAAAGAAGAGTGGCCAATTTCTGGGTCACCAATTAATCCTTTTGCAAGACAATATCCAAGAGAATTCATTCAAACTGGATTATCCACCTTAGATGGTTTATTTACTCTTATTCGTGGTCAGAAACTCCCAATCTTTTCTGCGAGTGGGTTACCTCATAACGAAGTAGCCGCACAAATTGCCCGACAAGCAGCAGTTTTAGGTCAAGAAGAAGATTTTGCGGTAGTATTTGCTGCAATGGGTATTACAGCTGAAGAAGCACAATTCTTTAGAAACGAATTCGAAAAAAGCGGTGCTTTAGATAGAGTTGTACTTTTCTTGAATTTAGCAGATGATCCAGCAATTGAACGAATCATCACTCCGAGACTTGCTTTAACTGCAGCAGAATATCTTGCATATGAGTGTGATATGCACTTACTAGTAATTCTTACAGACATGACCAATTATGCAGAATCACTTCGAGAAATTGGTGCAGCACGAGAAGAAGTACCTGGAAGAAGAGGGTATCCTGGATATCTCTACTCTGATTTAGCTTCAATCTATGAACGAGCTGGTCGTATAAAAGGAAGAAAAGGATCTATAACTCAGATGCCTATTCTTTCAATGCCAAACGATGACATGACTCATCCCGTCCCAGATTTATCCGGTTATATAACCGAAGGGCAAGTTCTTCTAGATCGAGGTTTGCATCGACGAGGTATCTATCCTCCGATAAATATTGGTCCTTCCCTGAGTCGACTAATGAAAGAAGGGATTGGTAAAGGATTAACTCGTAGAGACCATAAAGAATTAGCAGATCAATTATACTATGCTTATGCTCGAGGTATCGATCTACGAAATCTCGTAGCTGTCGTTGGTGAAGAATCTCTTACTGAGGAAGACCACCGATTTTTGAAATTCGCCGATGATTTTGAGATTAAATTCATAAAACAAGGTCGAGATGAAAATCGTACGATTTTTGAATCTCTAGATATTGGCTGGGATTTGCTAAAGATGTTCCCCAATCCTAAACGTGAATTAAAACGTATTTCAGACGAAATTCTCGAATTCTTCCATCCAAAGAATCGCGATGAAAAAGTTGATTTTGATTCTAGAGATGTCTAAATCTACCGACGTATCTAGTTTCTTCCACAACTTTTTTTATATTTCACTTTTTAGCTATTTATAAGGAAAATAATCTGAGACATAAAATGGATGTGGTAACGAGATGAAAGGAGTAATCACTGCAGCTGGGTTAGGAACAAGAATGCTTCCTGCAACAAAATCCCAACCTAAAGAAATGCTTCCTGTTGCAAAAAAACCTGTAATTCAATATATAGTTGAAGAACTAGAAGAAGCTGGAATTCGAGATATCTTAATTATTACAGGGAAAAACAAACGAGCAATTGAAGACCATTTTGACAAAGATCCTGTTTTATTAGCCGATCTTAAACAAAAGAACAAAGTAGTTCAGATCAGGGATTTAGAAGCTCTTGAAAATTTAAACATACATATTTTCTATGTTAGACAAGCAGTACCGACTGGTTTAGCAGATGCAGTTTATAAGGCTAAGGAATTTATTAATGATGAAGAATTCGTTGTTGCACTTGGAGATACAATAATTGATTCAATAAATAAGCCAATACATCTGACTCGCTTGATAGATTTCCATAAAGAAGCAAATGCATTGTGTACACTTTCAGCAGAACGCATCCCAATAGAACATTGCAATAGATACGGTATAATGGATATAGAGGAATTCAAAGGAAAAACCACTCCTAAAGCTTTCAAGGACAAGTACCTCGTAAAAGACTTAGTTGAGAAACCCTCGCAAAAAGAAGCACCAAGCAACTTGGCTATCTGCGGTCGATATGTTTTCAGTCCGGAAATTTTTAATTACATAGAAAAAATCGATGTAGGAAAGGGTGGAGAAAAACAATTGACTGACGCCATTCGTCTATCTCGAAAAACGGGTCAAATTGCTGCGTTACAATTAGCAGAAAATGAACGAAGATATGATACAGGTTCATTCTCATTATATGCAAAAGCATTTGTTGATTTTTGCTTGAAAGATGAGGAAATTGGACCAGAGCTTCGAGAGCATTTGAAAAAAATCAAACTCTAGTGTTTTATTCCTCATTATCAATAACGTTATCTTTGAACAGCTGTTTTTTGCCTGTGAGTAGATCTCTTGAATTATCAACTAAGTAAAAATTCCCTTCAACACCTACAATGAAGACAAGTTCATCTTTTAAGAACTCCTCATGTCTGTGTGCAGTTTTTGCTGGTACTTTAAGCGGTTCAAGTTGGTCAGG
>JAGMDP010000194.1 GCA_023128635.1 Candidatus Heimdallarchaeota archaeon
AAATTGATACCGGTATTACTAAACCAAGGTTATCGTGTTGTAGCTTATGATGCACCTGCTCATGGAGAATCATCAGGCGAGCAAACAAATATAGTGGAAATGTCAGAAGCTTTGCTAGCTATTAGGAGTGAATTTATGGAAATCCATGCAATTATAGGTCATTCGCTAGGAGGAGCAACTACTGCTTTGGCACTTAAAAAAGGGCTAGATGTACCAAAAGTAGTACTATCTGCACCACCTACTTCTATTAGACAAGTTATTGATATTTATTCGTCGATGCTCTATCTTCCAAACAAAATAAAAAAAAGATTGTATTCTGAAACTGAAAAGAGGATAAAACATTCATTAGAAGAAGTTTCAACTTATACTTTTGCTCATAAGATACAAAGACCATTATTGCTTTTTCATGATGTTAATGATGAATTAGTTCCTTATGAGAGTAGTCAACATTTAGTCAAAATATGGAAAGAAACAAAATTTGTAACAACTCAAGGTCTTGGACATAGACGATTGTTATGGAATAGTGATGTTCATCAACGAATTGTGGGATTCATTAAATGAAAGTTATCCCAATTTTTCTGTTTTCTGATTTTTCTATATCAAATTTCAAATTAATTGATAAAAATTGCTTGTTTCTTAAAATTTCCTTTTCTCAAGAAAAGATTCATACAACTTCATATAATCTTCATGACATTTTTTCATTGCTCTCCAAATCCTTTGCAAGAATGCTTTCTCCTTAAAATTATGTGAACTTAGTTGATTAAAATATTTTGAAGCTTTTTTTATGAATTCATCACTGCACTCTTTGCAAACTATACCTTGTAATTTTGGAAAATGGCGCTGATTGAAACCCCGTACAAGTTTTATCTTTGGTTCTTTAATTGTCCTTGTTTCAAAACCGTAATCTTCAACCCGACTTCCATCCAAAGTATAATGACCTTTATCGGTATATTGTGTTACCTCTCTTTCAGATAAATCCTTTCGATCTTTAGCTTCTCTTGGTAGTTTTACATCAAACATTAGTCTATTTACAGCTTTTTCACATTCTTTTGCAAAGTTTACATCATTTGGAATGTTTTTAGTACAATACAAACAACTACCTTGTTCATCTAATTTCAATAATGCTTCTGATCTCTTACGTAAATTATGTTTTGAGCTATAGTCAGATGTATAGTCACTACCATAATGACCAGCACTTTCTTGTCTCTTCACCCATCGTTCTGTTTCTTTTCTTCTAAGCTCAAATTTCTTTTCTTGTCTAATTTCTTCTTCTCGTAATTCTTGCTTATGGATTTCTTGTATTTCTTTTTGAGACTTTCCACTATATTTCTTTGCTCTTGTAATGGCTGGTGCATTATCATACAAAACTGCAAGAAACTCAGGCAGATCAGGATTGTCTCTTAGATCTAAATAGCCTAAATTTTTAAAAAGTTCCAAGTTATCTATTGATGTTATTTTATTATTGCTAAGTATTAAATTTTTCAATTTGTTTAATTTACTGAAATCTTTCATGGATTCTATTTGGTTACCAGCTAAATCCAATACTTCAAGTTCAGACAGATTACTTATTCCTTCAATTTTCTTGATCTGATTACTTGAAAGGTCTAAATCTTCTAGTTGACGTAACTTATCTAAGCCTTCAATTTCACTAATATTATTGTTATTAAGGTTAAGGTTTGTTAATTTACTATTTTTCTCTAAACCTTCGATTTTATTGATATTGTTTCTAGCAAGAGAGAGTGTATTTAAATTTGATAACTTATCCAATCCTTCTATTTTGTTAATGTTATTTTTTTGTAAATAAAGCTTGTAAAGTCTTGGTGTGGTTTCTAGCCCTGAAATTTTGCTTACATTGTTACGATCAAGATGTAAAGAAAACAAATTAGTAAAATTGTCTAGACATGAAATTTCTTGTATATTATTATCACTTAGATATAAAAGACTTAAATAAAATCTAGTGAATTTGAGAGAATCTATTTCTTCAATTTTAGAGATATTTTTATTTCGCAATTCAATGTTTCCATCTTCAAAATTTATTTCTTTGAATGCGAAATAACCTTGTTTTGATTTGATTGTATTATTATAACCCACAATTATTTCATCATACAATTTTTTAACATCGTTGCTTTCAGGATAAAGTTCTTTTGATTTGAAAAGGTACAAGAATGAATTTGGGTAATCTTCCATCAGGAAATAAGTATAGCTTATCCAATACAAAAAATACAAATCCTTAGGATAGAATTCAGATGCTTTTTTACCTATTTTTATAGCATTTTCAAAATCTTTTATTTCACGATAACAAAATTCTAAATTGATTAATGAATTCCTGTATTTCGGATCAATTTCGAGTGATTTTTCATAAGCCTTTATAGCTTCTGAATACATCTTTTGTTCTTTATAGCATCTACCTAAAAAGTACCAATTTTGTGTTTTATCAGGAGCTCTCTTATGAGCAATTTCAAAATAAATATCTGTTGCTTTTTTATATTCCTTTAAAAATAAATGTGATAATCCCTTGAATGCGAAAGCTAAAAGATTATTTGGATTCTTTTTAAGAAATTTATTTGCTAATTTTAAAGCACTTTTAGGATCATTTTTATTTAGATTAGATTCAATTCGTTTTAAAATTTCATCATCTGACATTTCCCATCCACCAAGTATTAAGTACAGTTACTAGATAAATTATCATTTTATTACTTTTCGCTGTATTACATGAACGATTTCTTCTTCATTTGTCAGGAATTTATCTACATCAGAATAGTTGATGAAGCAATTAATTATAAAATTCAAAAAGAGATGTTTAAGCAAGTAGTTTTGATTTTTTTCACCAATAATTTTATGAATTTAGATAAATATAAGTTAGTAATTCTTTGGGATGGATTAGATTGAAAAGTATTAAAATTAATCTTATAATTATCTTCTTACTATTTGCTACGGTCTTTACAAAACCTATGAATTTAGAAGCAAAGAAAGAAGATACAATATTTGAAGATGAAATTCTCCCACAAGCAATGGGAGCATACCAGAAATGGAATTTTACTACAGGGGATGGAATTTATTCATCGCCTATTGTAGCAGATTTAGATGCAGATGGTTCAATGGAAATTCTCATTGGATCACATGATGACAAGCTTTACTGTCTAGATAATTTAGGCATAGAAAAATGGCATTTTACAACTGGTGGTAATATTCGATCTACGCCTTGTATTGCTGATATTACTAATGATGGTTTTTTAGAGGTAATTTTTGGATCTGATGACAACAATCTATATTGTCTAAATTATTTGGGATCTGAGATATGGAACTTTACAACTGGTTCCGAAATTCGTAGTTCTCCCAGTGTTGCAGATCTAGATAATGATGGCACCTTTGAAATATTAGTAGGTTCGTATGATAATCATCTTTATTGTATAAGTCATATAGGAACAAAGGAATGGAGTTTTCTAACAGGAGATAGTGTTTTTTCATCTCCTGCAATAGCTGATTTAGACAATGATGATGATTTCGAAATTTTAGTAGGTGATGATTTGGGATATCTATATTGTATCAATCATACAGGTGGGGAAGAATGGAATTACTTGGTTGGAGATCTAATTCAATCATCGCCTGCAATAGGTGATTTGGATAATGACGGTACTTTAGAAATAGTTGTAGGAGCTTGGTGGAGTGATATATATTGTTTAGATCATACAGGTTCTTATGAATGGCATTTTGATACTACAGATATTGTTACTTCATCGCCTGCATTAGCAGATCTTGATCAAGATGGAACATTAGAGGTTACTTTTGGTTGTGAAAATGGCTATTTTTATTGTATAGATCATACAGGTTCGAAAGAATGGGATTATTTAGCAGGAGGCAATATTGTTTATACTAATCCAGCAATTGCGGATCTTGATAATAATGGTTCATTAGAAATTCTCTTTGGTTCTAATGATTACAAGTTATATTGTCTTAGTCAATCGGGTATAAAAGAATGGGATTATACAACCGGTGCTGAAATTATATCTTCTCCAGCTGTTTCTGATTTGGATGGAGATGGTATTTTGGAAATACTTGTAAGTTCTGGTGATGGTAATCTCTACTGTCTTGGAGTTACAGGAGTCAGTTCTTCAGGGATTACACCATGGTATTGTTTCCATGGGTCGATTTTTCATACTGGACAAATGGATAGCGATAGTGACTACTTAGATGATCAAACAGAGAAGTACTTTAACACAAATCCATTAAGTAATGACACAGATGGAGATAGTTTGTTAGACTGGGATGAAATTCATTATATAAATACTGATCCAACGGATGATGACACAGATAATGATAACTTGACTGATGACGAGGAATTAATTAACGGTGCTGATGGTCATATTACGAATCCAATTAAAGCAGACACAGACGAAGATGGGTATAGCGATGGCATAGAAGCTGTTTTTGGTACCAATCCTAATGATCCGAATTCATATCCTCCACCTCCAACAACTGTAACTCCACCACCAGAAACGATTACTATAATACCTCCTAATGAAACTATTACAATAACAGTTGAATCAGGTTTGATTATTACTTCAGTAATTGCTGTTACAACCCTTGGTTTAACAATTGCAGTTGTGATTCTTAGAAAACGTCGAAAGAAAATAGAATAGTTGAAAGTTAGCTAAATTTCAACTTATTTTTCATTTTCTTATTTTAACCGGTTTAGAATCCTCTTTTTTCAAGCATTGACTCAAATGCTTTCATATAATTCTCATGACACCGTTTCATAGCTCTCTGAATTCTATGGGCAAAATGATCTTTCTTTAACCAACGACGTTGTAGATGCTTGAAATGTCTTCTAGTCTTTCGGATGAATTCTCTACCACAATCTTCACATAAGTATCCCTGTAATCTGGGGAATTTCTGCTGTTCAAATCTTCCTACGAACATTGATGAATAATGCTTGATTGTTCTTGTTACTGTTGTATAACCTGGTCTATCCCATGCATCTAGTCGTCTATTTGTAACCTGTTCTGTAACCTTTCTTTCCGTATAATTATCTTTATCTTTTGCTGATGTTGGCAATTTTTTCTGTGTTTCATCAATGAGATCAGCTATAGCAAAACCACAATGTTTCGCATAGCTAACTTTGTCAAGTAGTTTAGCTTTACAATACAAACATCTACCAGGCTCATCGATTTTCAATATGGCTACAAATCTTTCTTGCAAGTCGTGGTCTAGACCATATCTAGAAGTAACATCTGTATCAGTTACAAAGCCACCTTGTTCTCTCATTCTCTTCCTATCTTCTCTTTGTTTTACATATCTTTCTTTTCTTTGTATTTTTTCTTCTGCTAGTCTTTCTTTTTCTTTTCTGTCAACTTCCTGTAGTTGTTCATTCGACTTTCCTGAGTACTTTCTTAAATTAGAAATTGCTTTAACATCTTTGTATTTTACAGCAAAGAAATCAGGTAAATTGGGATTATTCTCTAAATTTAGAGATGATAAATTGGTTAAGTTCTCTAAGTTATCAATTGTTTCTAGTTTATTTCCACTTAAGTTTAGATACTTTAGATTTCTCATTTGAGTAAAATCTTTCAAACTTGTGATTTGATTATTTGAGAGATTTAGAGATTTTACTTCAGTAAAGTGCTTTAGACCATCAGTTTCACAAATTTGATTATCAGATAAATTCACAAACGAAAGTTTCGGTTTAATTATAATACCTTCAATTTTCTTAATCCTGTTATTCGATAAATCAAGATTTTGTAAATTACCTAGATTATCCAATCCTTCGATTTTTTCTATCTGATTATCTGCTAGATCTAAATTATAGATTTTAACTGACTTTTCTATACCTTCTATTTTCTTTAAATTATTATCATTTAAATCCAGAGCTCTCAAATTTGTCTGATTAAGAAGAAGACTCATTTCGTCTATTTGATTACCTGAAATGTCTAACACTGTTAAATTTGGCAGATTTTCTATTCCTTCCAAGCTTTCTAATTTGTTATTAGCTAGTTTGAGTTCTTTTAAACTGGGTAAATTCCTAAAAGATGCTATACTTGAAACATTATTATTTTTCAGCTCTAAATAATACAGACCTGTAAAACCATCAAATATGGAAATATCTTCAATACTATTATCATTTAATCTTAATCTATAGGCTATAAATCGAGTTAATTCAAGAGAATCAATCTGATCTAATGAAGTAATTCCATTGTCTTCATATTCCAGAGTACCAAATCTACCAGATTCGTTAAATTCCATATCTCTTATGGCATTAAATTCTTGGTCAAATTTATTTACTTTTTTGTACTCTTTTATCATTTCTTTAAGAAAATTCCGAGCCATTTCATCATCTGGGAATACTCTAAGTGCCTTGTAAATGTATGTAAGAGCATTTCTAATATCTTTTAATTGTAAATATGAAAAACTCATCCAACCCCAAAAATAACTATACTTAGGATAGTATTTAGTCCCAATTTTGTTAATTCTAATAGCATTCTTATAATCCTTGATCTCACGATACAAAACTCTAATTCCTTCAATGAGCTCTCGTATTTTGGATCCTTCTCTAATGATATTTCATAATACTTGATTGCTTCTTTATACATCTCTTGAACTTTATAACATCTAGCTAAGAAACGCCAGCTATGTGGTTTATCAGGTAATCTCTTGGTAGCTGCTTCTGTGTAAATCTCTATTGCTTCTGGATATTTCTTTAACCAGAAGAGTGCTGAACCCTTATAGAGAAAAACTAAATTATTATCAGGATTTCTTTTTAGAAAGATATTAGCTAATTCCAGTGTTTTCTTATAATCATTTTTTCCTAAATATGCTTCGATCTCTTTTATTGCTTCTTTGTCAGACATTACCCTTCCACCTATAGACAAAACAATGATTAGTTATGGTTATGTTACTTTTTGTATTTTTTGTAGAAAAAAAGAAGAGAGCAATTGATCTATACTTTCTTCTTTCTTCTAACTCTAGTAACAATAAAGATACTAGTCATTAATACAAATGATACACTTAGGAATCCACCAATGAATGAACCTGTATCTGTTGGTGATGGTGTCGGAGTAGGGTTGTTAAGTGTGTATAGGAGAATAATTTGCACATCATTACCTGCATTATCTTCTAATCTGAAAACTACAAGGATATCTGTATTATGAATTGATGTTGTATTCCATTCATAGTAAGCTGGCACTATTGCACTTGAATATTCCACTATGCTATTGATTATTATTTCAAATGCTGCTATATCACTACCTAAATCGTAAGCTTCTGTAATATTGAATCGTACTATTCCTGTTAAATTATTAGCTTCTGAAGGTGCTTCGACAACCAACACTGGATTAACAGTGTCATCTACGACATAGGAATATGGACTACCAGAAGAACCAAGTTGTGCAAAATTACCATAGACATCTTCTGCTATGAAGTAGTATTCAATAGTGACACCATAATCTGCACTAGGGATTGTTGCACTATATTCATCGTAACTTGGAGTCATTATGTCAGAATCCCAAGAACCAGTTCCTATTTTATGGATTAACTCAACTTGTAAGATCTCAGTACTATCAAAGACATCCACTGTAACATCAACAGTCTCACCGTATTCAGGAGCTAGAGGATTAATCGCTGGATTAGTAATAGTCGGACCGGTATTATCTCTTACAAAATGCAAGTCGTCGAAAATCGCTGAAGCAACATCTGGATTTCCAGCATAACACTTTAGGTCAATTTGTGTGATGTTCCAATTATCTACTCCAAAAGCAGCATAAGCATCATCTGAGATGTTTCTAAATAGGTTATTCCAAACACCTATTTGATTGATACCCTCAGCATCATAGTAGCAATCATTTGAATCATTAGTGAAAGCTACTGGTGAATTTTTACCTATCATATAGTTAATTACGTGGTTATCATCCAAAATTAATCTAATTTGTGCATAAGCCCATTGCGATATATCAGTTAATTCGTCCAGACGCCACATGAAATCAGTGAATAGATTATTCTCAACCGGTAAATGCATGTCCCTTCTACAATACACATTTGTGTTTCCACTATGTGAAGTAAGGTTTGCAGCATAATTTCCACTAAAAGCATCAGAAGTGATATTCACATGATCATCATTGTTTGGTGTTGTCCAAGCTGTTATTGGATTAGTATCAAGCCATATGAAACTATTCTCGAATGATGGATCACCAGTTGGATAAGTAATTACTTTGCATTCGTCTACAAGTAATTGTACTTTACTATTTGGACCATCTGCACGAGTTGTAAAACCAATGTAATATGTTGCCAAGTTAACTAAACTAAATAATTGCATTTCATTATAGATATCAATTGAGAAGTGATTCCAGGTATCTCGTACATCGAAATCATCAGCTAGCCTGAAGTTATTAATGTATGTTGGTTGAGTATAATTTAGATAACCAGATGGTATATCATCATTGTTTGATCCTAAGAAATAGAAGAATCCACAACTAAAGGTCGTGTTTGCTAAAAGAATGTAAACATAGGCAAATTCTTCTCCTGCTAGCGTATCTGAATATTTCCAATCGAATTCAATAACTATATCATCTAGTTGTTGTGCGAAGTAACCTTTTGGGATAGAATTCCAATCCGAATATAAATTTAAGTCAGCTGACGCATCGCAATAAGCACTTGTCGTTGGTGAATAACTAGTTATATTCATTGATTGTGTACCTAGGGAATAGTCATCTTTTGTTACATATATAGATCCTGGATCACTTCTTTGAGTATCCCATGGATAAGAATCTCCATCTTCAAAATCACCATTGTCTGCTAAATAATCAAAACTTGTATCATTTGTGATACTCACTTCGTCCACTAATAATTCAATCGCACCTGTTGGTTCTTCAGGGGAACTACAAGTAAAATAAATCGTTCTAATGTACGATTGAGAAAGTACTCTTGTTGGAAAAGCTGATATGAAATCATGAGTGAAGTTTCTATTAATGTTTATCCAGCTATCTAGAGAACCTCTAACATCATAATATCCATAATATGTGGTATTTGCTCCAGGGACAGTATTTGCTGACAAAAAATAATACATGTAGATGTTTCCTATATCAGACATAATTTGGAAGTAAAGATAAACTTGCCCAGTTGTACTTAAATCTGGATTAGCTTTACAGTTATACCAGAAATCAAGGTCGATTAATTCATTCATATATGACCTTTCAGGTATACTTGGAAGATACCGATCATTGGTTGCATATTCTGAATATTGTTCTGTACCTTCGACCCTCATATAAGCACCATACGAACCAGCATAAACTTCAGTTGTGTATGCAGAATCAATTATGACACTAGCAGTGCCATAACCTGAAAATTCACTTGGTCCACCACTGCCATCATCTTCTTCAAATCCAGGATCTCTTAAAACATTGGATTTGATGATCTCCACTCCACCATAAGGTGCGTTTGCAACCAAACTTGATTGACTTGGAGAATCATTTCTTTGTATATTTGATTGTCCTCCTTGCATCATATTATTTGTAAATTGTAAGGAAGAAAATTGTAACATTAATATGGAAATTACAATTAAAGACAAAAATCGTTTTTTCAATTTAATTAACCCCAATTTAGTAAACTAAGAAACTATAGTATTAGAAACTATAAAATTTCCTAACTCAAAATTTTGATATTCCCAGCTCAAATTTATCATAAAGCTACCTCAAAATAGTTGATGATACCATTATTAATAAAATGAAATGAGGGATAGCTCGTGGTGAATGGGTTGACAAAAGAATATACTGGTTACTTATTAGTAGGAAATGAGCATGAAAGAATATATGACATCATCCAAAATGGTTTGTTAAGAGCAAGAAAATACGTTTGGGTAACCAGTGCAAAAACACTTGATTTTATGGTCAAAAACCCGAATACCAAAGAAGCAGTACAGATAACTCAGAAACTCTATCGAATGGCGAAGCAAGGAATTCAACAGAGATTTATCCTTGCCCCTCGAGAACAAACGAAAACCTATCAAAATTCCAAGACTGTTTATCAGAAACTGGTTGGAACAGAGAATATTCAATTCAAATTCTGTTACGATATGCACATGAAAGTCATTATTGTCGATGGCACATGGGCTTACTTTGGTTCTGCAAATTTAACCGGAGCGGGCATGGGTTCACGAACTCGTAAAGGGAGAAACAACTTTGAAATTGGCACAATTACCGTTGATAGAGAAGCAATTAATGTGATTGAGAAGCTTCTCTGGCAAATTTGGTCTGGAGATCATTGTCAAGGTTGTTATCAGAAACAAAAGAAGTATTGTAAAGGGATAGAGTAAGTTATCTGAAATGAAGATATAACGTTATAAACAAGTTTACTGCTGAAAATATACCAGCAATTATTATTGCCCAAATAGCTATTCTTTTTGAATTCCTAGCAATATCATTTGCTTCTCAGCTAACGAGATTTCAGTATCTTGTTTTTCAAGTCCGTCCATTTGTCTTTTTAATTCCCTAATCTTTTCAAATTTAGCTAAATGAGTATCAAGAATATTAAGGATCCTATTTTTATATTCTTCAGATTTATCACTATAATAAATTTGTAATTTAGACAATCTGACTCTTAAATCAATTAATTCTGATTCAAACTTATCAATTAAATCAATTTTTGAAACATCTATTTTCAGTAATTCTAAATTTCTATGAATTGTTTTCATTGAAGTAAGAACATTATATGGTGGAGTATTGTTTACATCAATATCCTTGAGAGAACTAATGTTTGATACTATTTGCTTAATACATTGTTCATCATTCATTAAACATCAAGATAAGCTGATAGTAATTGGTATTTAAAAATAATTGAATTGTGAGATGTATAGTAAACGTCACCTGATTTAAGATTTATTTTTAAATATCATTCATCATAGTATTTTTGTTGTTTAAAAATGAAGAAATCAAAAGTAAAAGGAGAAAATAAATGAAAAAGTTAAAGCCAAAAGAAGTTGATTCTTACATAGCAAATTCCAGCATAGAGGCCCGTCCAATAATCAAAGAACTCCGAGAAATAATAAAATCAACTATTCCAGAAGTAGAAGAAGGAATAAGCTGGAACGTTCCATTCTATAAATATCATGGTGAATTTGTTGGATTTGCTGCATATAAGAACCACGTTAGTTTTGGTTTTGGTGTGGGTGTGCTTCAAAGTCAAGACCGAAAAATGCTTGAAGAAAAAGGCTACAAATTAGGAAAAGGAACCATGCAAATCAAGTTCGATCAAAAAGTACCAACCACAACGATAAAGAAAATTCTAAAAGCAAAAGCAAAAATGAATGAAGCCAAAAGAGCTATAAAATAATTTTACAATCAAGATTAATTAATTTTCATATAAAAAAAACATATATTATCAATTTAATATTCTATAATTTGTGTGATATAATATGCCAGTTGTTCATGTGCATTTATGGCATGGTTTTTCAGAAGAAAAAATCAAGGAAGTTATAAAAGGTATTACAGAAGTTTTTACTAAGATGAATATCCCTGTTCACGCTGTAGAGGTTTTAATTCATGAAGTTCCTAAAAGCCATTGGGGGATTGAAGGTAAGCCTGCAACTGAATCTCGACCGGATACGAATGTACCAAAATGAAAAGTAATTTTGTATATTAAAAAGAAGAAGATTACTTGCGTCTTCTCATGTATATTACAATTATTCCTATAATATCACCCAAGGTTCCAATAAAATTAAAGATACCAAAAGCCAATCCTCTTTTCTTTTGGTTTGAATAATTAACAATTAAATTAATAGGAAAAAAACTAATTTAGTTAATAAAAAGCATTTTATAATAACAAAAAATCTTTATAAGGGATTAAACGATTACATTAAGCGCATTTTTTTAGAAAATTTTTCAGTTGGAAAAATTCACTAAAATCTATTGGGTGAGATTGAATGAATATAAAAACTAAGGTGGTAATAGTTGGGTTACTACTAAACCTATTTTGTAGTAGTTTGTGTATGAGTATTGGCAAAAGCATTATTGTAAGCAATAAAGAGACATCCACTAGCACTGAATATGTAAGTGATAAAGTGGTTGAAGAACCTATAATTCTTGACGGAACAATAACTGATTATTATGCGAATGGTGAAGCAGTGAATAGGGGGAGTAGCACAAATCCACTTCCTACTGAAATAAGTACTAATTCGCTTCCACTCACA